>JAIRSA010000183.1 GCA_031255695.1 Eubacteriales Family XIII. Incertae Sedis bacterium
TTGATAATTCCCGCGAAATATCGTATTATCATTATTGTTAGGCCAATAATGATCGACCCCGCTGCAATCAATACAGTTTTTGGCAGATGCGTTGGCACACAAGAGGCCGCTGTATATGACATGAATCAAATGAGTAGCGCCATATTGAAGGCATTAGAATAAATTAGCGCAAAACAATAACATTATTTTGTTAATTTAGAAAGGTTGCGTTTTACAGATGCAAACAGCCTTGTTTATACCGATTAAATTGAATAATCAGCGTCTGCCCGGGAAAAACCTCATGGATTTGAATGGCCGGCCGCTGTGCAGCTACATTTTCGAAACCGCCGCCCAGTTGGATCTGGTCGATGAAAAATACGTCTATTGCAGCGATGAAAAGATCGCGGGCTACATCCCGCACGGGCTGCATCTCCTGAAACGCGATCCATGGCTGGATGGCTCCAGCATCAAGGGCACTGATATCATCAAGCATTTCCTGCGGGACATTTTCGCGGATGTATATGTGCTGACGCACGCCACACAGCCGTTCACCCGAGCTGCTTCGATCGAAACGGCGCTCGACAAGGTTCATACCGAGGGCTACGATTCCGCTTTCAGCGCAGTCAAGCTTCAGGACTATTGCTGGTATCAGGGCGAGCCTTTGAACTATTCACTGGACAATCTGATTGTTACCCAGGACCTAGAGCCAGTCTACATGGAGACTGGCGCGTTTTTTATCTTCCGGCGCGAGGTATTCGAAAACACAGGGAGGCGTATCGGCAGCAGGCCATATATGCATATTGTGGATCAATTTGAACAGATCGACATCGATACTGCGGAGGACTTCGCGCTTGCCCAAGCAGTGGCTGCATATCTGGCTTCAGCGCCAAGCGGGGTACGGCCATGAAAAATATACGGGTGCTGGACTGCACGCTTCGTGATGGCGGGCGTATTATCGACTGCGCTTTCCCCGACAGCAAGATTTCCCAAATTGCCGAAAACCTCTCCCTTGCCGGTGTCGATATCGTTGAACTTGGCTTCCTGCGCGACAGCGGAACCGTGGCCTACTCCGGCAACAGCACTTTCTTCACGGATGTCGCGCAAATTACTCCATTCATCCCGCAGGGCAACTACAAAACGGAGTATGTGGCTTTTATTGATTTCAGCATGTTCGATTTCAGTGCGCTCAAAGCCCGCACAGAAGGCACGATCAGCGGGATCCGGGTCGGCTTCACGAGAAATGACTACGAGCGGCACTACAACGACTTGCTTAAAGCCTTCCGTACCGTAAAGGTGCTGGGATACAACTTATTCATACAGGGCGTGAATACCCTCGAATACGCAGATTTGGATCTTCTCCAGCTTATCGAGACGATAAACGTGATACAGCCTGTCAGCTTTGGGATAGTGGACACTTACGGCGGCATGTATGTGGATGATGTGGCGCGGCTATACGGACTCATCGATCATAACCTCGACAGCGGCATAGCCATAGACTTCCACTCCCATAACAATTTCCAGCTCTCGTTCTCGTTTGCGCAGGAAGTGATCCGCCTCAGCAACGGCGTGCGCAAGATAATAGTCGACGCCACGCTGGACGGCATGGGCAAAGGCGCCGGCAACCTGAACACAGAACTGATTGTCGACTTTCTAGTACGCAAAATGAATTATGGCTACAATACTGATCTTATATTCGATACTATTGATGACCATTTGCATGATCTGCGCGAGAAGCTTCATTGGGGCTATTCCCCGACCGCCTTGCTGTCTGGCATATATCACAGCCATCCCAACAATGTCATCTACCTCACCCAAAAATTCCGCCTCAATACAAAGGACATCAAAAATATCCTGTCTATGCTCGAAGCGCCGGAAAGGCAGCGCTATGATTACGGCAGGCTCGACCGTTTATTGGAAGAATACGGCAACGCCAACTGCGATGATGGCGCCGGCCTGGCAACGCTATTGGAAACCTTCGCCGGCAATTCGGTCCTGGTTTTGGCGCCTGGCATGACCATATTGACCCACCGTGAGATCATTGACAGATATATAGCCGAACACGCGCCTATTATTGTCGGCGTCAACTTTACCCCAGATTATCCGGGCAGCTACAGTTTTTTTGCAAACAAGAAACGTTTTGCCGCACGCAAAATATCGGGCATGTCTAAGGTGATAGTCTCGTCGAACGTAGAGCATGTTTTGGCTGATGCCATAACAGTAAACTACCACAGCCTTGTGAACAGGGGGTACAAGCTATTCGACAATAGCGCGCTCATGCTGCTCAACCTCCTAAAGCGCCTTCGTGTGGCGGAGATAGCTATAGCTGGCATGGATGGCTTTGTAAGCGGCTCTCACAACAACTATTTTGACGCGTCCCTGGAGGTCGAGCGCCTGCATACGCAATTCGACGCGATAAATGCCGAGCTGTCCGTCATGCTAAGACGCTACGCCGCCGCAGTCAAGGGGCAATGCACTGTATCGCTGATCACCCCAAGCAAGTTCGATACTGTCCTAAAACTAAAACAAAGCTGAAATTTGAATGAGAGGCATGTAATATGAACAAACAGGCCAACACGATCAGAAAATGCCTTCCTGCAATAAATCTGCTCGTCATGGATGTCGATGGCACGCTCACGGACGGGAAAATCTATATCGGCGAAAGCGGCGAAGCCATGAAGGCATTCAATGCCAAGGACGGCTATGCGATCTGCAATCTGTTGCCAAAGCACAACATCACCCCTGTCATTATAACCGGGCGGACATCCAAGATAGTTGCGAACAGGGCGCGCGAACTCGGTGTTGCCCTGCTGTTTCAAGGCGTAAAGGACAAGCTTGCATTGCTTGAAGAAATCGCTTCAGAGCGTGGGATAGGGCTTGATCAAATAGCATTTATCGGGGATGATCTGAACGATCTGGACTGTATAAAGGCCTGTGGCCTAAGCGGCTGCCCCTCAGATGCTGCTTATGAAGTGAAGGCGCAGGCTGACTTCGTTTCTGAAAAAGAGGGTGGGGCGGGTTCTGTCCGGGATTATGTTGAATGGGTGCTGGGCAAGATGGGCGAAAATCACCCGCCCCACTTGCCAACACAATGAAAATAGCGTCTCTTGCATCCCCCTTCGCCAGCCACGCCACAGCCCACACGCCGAAAAAAACGGCGGGCAGCAAGGCCGCCCGCCGTGCGCCACACGGCTTCCGCCTATGTAGCAGATATAGATTTATTTTCCCTGGCCGTGCTTCCCGCCGGTCCTGGCCTCAGCCCTGCCGGCCTATTCCGCAGCCGCATCGGCCGCGGCATCCGCAGCCTCTTCCGCAGGCGCGCCGGCATCTGCATCCGCACCAGCCTCTGCCTCAGCCTCAGCTTCGGCCTCGGCCGCCGCAGGCCCGCTGGCAGCCGCAGCCGCCACATAGTCAATGACGCCGCACACGATCTTCGCCGTCTCCTCGCGCGTCGCGAAGGCCCCCGGATCGAAGCTGCCGTCCGAGCGCCCGCTCACTATGCCCAGCTGCTTCAGCATGCTGACCGCATCCTTGGCATAGTCGCCCACTGCGGCGGCATCGGGGAACGATGCCCCGTCCGCCGGAGGCAGCGCCACATTCAGCGTGATAAGCGCCCTGTACAGTATCGTGCATATATCCTGGCGGCTGATCTTGCCATTCGGCGCGAACGCGCCGCCGCCTACGCCATTTATCAGATCGGCGGCAGACGCCTTGTCCACAAACTCCTTGAACCAGTCGCCCGCGCTCACGTCAACAAAGGCCTCAGGCTCGCCGCCCGCAGGTATGTTCAGCGCCAGCGTGACCATCTTCGTGAACTCCGCCCGCGTCACATCGCCCATGGGGTCGATCGTGCCGTCCGTGCGGCCCGATATGATCCCCGCCGTGACAAGCCGCGTGACGAAATCCACCGCCCAGGCCGATACGTTCGAAGCGTCGCTGAAGGAAGCAAGCGGCCCCGACGGCGCGGCAGAGCCGCCGTCCGTAGGCCCGCCAGTGAGGCCGCCCGCCGTCTCGTCAGGCTGCTGCGCAGGCGGTGCGCCTGTATTGCCGCTTCCGCTGCCGCCGCTGCCGCCGCCCGATACGATGACCCGCCACACAGCCTCAAGGCTCACATCCCCAGTTATCGGCGTCGAGAAATCAAACATGCCGCTGGCGCCCTCGGCACGCCAGCCTGAGAACGTGTAGCCGCCCCTGGACGGATCCGCAGGCTTGGACACAGTCTTGCCTTCCATTACGTACAGTGTCTCCTCCGCGTCCTGGCTCTTGAAGCTCACCGCGTAGAACGGCCCGCCCGCAGGCGCCATGGACACGCTGGAAATATAGAAGCTGTCCGTTCCGGAAAGCCTGACCTCGATCTGCTGGCGGTCATAGTCCGCATCCGGCTTCTCATAGACAAACTCGCCGTCAACCTGCGACCAGTCGATCGTCCACAGATCGTCGCGCGTGGCGACAATCTGCCTGTCCACCAACTCGCTGCCCTTGTATGAGGCTATGCTTACAGTCGCGTCCGGCCTGGCCGCAGCCACGGCATATGTGGCCGTCGGGAAGAGCTGGGCCTTCAGCTTGTAGGTGCTGCCATCCTGGAGCGTCCATGGCTTGAGCGCCTGTGCGGCGCCGCTGCCGGCACTGCGCCCGCTCACGTACAGCGATGTCTGCGAATACGTCCTATCGCTCGAAGCAGCCACAGTAGCCCCGCCTGTCTCCGTCCAGTAAAGCGTCGGATCGCTCGGATTGCTCTGCACGATCTGCCCATTCACCGGGACCGCCGTGCCGTCAAAGGTGAAATTATCTACCGCGATATCGCCGCCCTTGAATGTCAGGTACAGGTCCTTGAAGCCGTAGGCGGCCCTGTCGCCAGTGTCGAGCGCGGCATAATATCTTTCACTGTCCGCGCCCGCAGGCACATCGATAATGCCCACGATCTTGCCGTCGTCCGGATCGTCCACCCAGACCTCGATCTTGCCGCCGTCCCTGGAAACGACGCCATTCGCCGATATGCGCGCATTATGGGCGGACACGCCATTGGCGAAATTGAAATTCTTGTATCCGAGCACCGTGCCGTCAGCGAAGCCGTTCGGCGGCACTATGCCCGTCCCCGTCCGGGAATCGCTGCCTTCGGGCCTGAGTATGTCCGCATATATGTGCTGGTCCAGGCCGTCCAGATAGCTGTCGTCCGCCTTGTACACAAAGGTAGTCACGCTCGCCGTGGGCAGCGTCGTTGTGAACTCGCCGTTCACGACGGGGATCGGGGTATGCTTCTTTATATTCTCGTACGGCGAAGTGATGTACGGCACCACCTGCCCCGGCGCCCCCGCCGCGTTTTCAAGCTTGAACGTGACAGTCCTGTCCTGCCCCTCGTTGATGGCCACTATGGCGAAGTCCGCCCCCTTCTTGAATGCGGTAATATTGGCGCCTTCAAAGGGGTCGATGCGGTCCACGCCCACCCTGACGTAGCCAGGGTTCACAAAGCGCGAGAACTGCCCTGACGTGTAGTAGGGCTTGATGATGGAATGCTGCCCCGTGAGCGATGGCTGCACCAGCGCGTTCGTGCCCGCGCTCAGCCCGCTCAGGTGCGAGCCCAGGTTGCCCGTGGGCCACCACCACATGAAGGCGGTGAAGCCTGGGTCGCTGGCGAAGAGGTTGGCCAGCGTCCTTGCGGCCGCAAGCCCGGTAGGCTCGCGCGGCGTGCCCAGCTCAGCCATCCATATGTCCTCGTACTCCCTCAGGTAAGAGGGGTAGAAGGGATCCTCAAGCCGCTGGTCGGTATTGCCCTTTGGCGCGGCCACCCTCGGCTCGTAGTTCATCTGGTTGTACTCGTAAAGATGCGTTGAGAAGATCGAGGCCTTCTGAACGGTACTGCTTGAGCCATAGATGTCTGGGTTTGACATCATCGCCCCGTAGCCCGGCCTGTCCGTGGTGCCCAGGTCGACAGGGCTGGTCGAGCGATCCTGGCGCGTCCCCTCCGGCGCCGCGATCTTCGGGTTGGGATATTTTGGCCCGTACGCGGCCGTGAATTTCGGCTGGTATTCTTCCCACACCGGGAACAGATAGTCCAGCAGGAAACGCTCGTAGTCGTCCCCTTGGAAGACGTAGCCTGAATAGCCGTGCGCGATCTCCGTCTCGTTCGTAGGCGACAGCGCATAGATGGGCACGCCGTAATGCGCCATCATGCCGTACGCGTACTCCGCGAGGTATATGGCGAACTCGTCGAAATACTCCTTCAGCAGCATCGGGTACTCGTCCTTGGGCTGCCCTGTCGGATCCCACTCATAATCGTTCCTCACGTTCTGGTTGCTCTTCATCCAGTAAGGCGGGCTCCACAAAGACGCATAGAACTTGACTTCGGGCCGGGCCTTCATGACCTCCTTCGCGAACCAGATCTGGTCCTCGTCGAATGTCTCCGTCCCGAAACGGTCCCCGAACTGCGTGTATGTGTCGGGGTCAAAACCCGGCGTGTTCCAGATGATGCCGCTCATGTCGCCGTCAGTTTTCGGGGGCACTGGCCATATGGTGTCATTGGGCCCGTCCCATATATGGTCGCCCCACTGGAGATACCCGTCCACTGTGTTTATATTGGCGCGGCCCATCAGGTTCTCGAAGGTCTTCGGCGAGCTGGTGTTTATGACGCCGCCGTCGCCGATGATCAGGCGCACGATGTCCATGCCGACGCCCTTCTCCTCGTCCATGGCCATGTCGAAGGCCACAAGCCCCAGGTTCTCGTCGCGGGCAGTGATGCCGTGCGCGTTGAACGCTTCATATACCTGCTTGAACCCAGCCCATTTGTGGAAGGCCCACGAGCCGCCCACGCCTGTAATGGTCTGGTACGTTTCGTTGAAGTCGATGCTGACCGTATTGCTCACGGGCGCCGGCTTCCTCCAGACGCTGTACAGATCCGCGCCTTCGTCCCTGCCGTCCACACGGTCCCCCGGCTTCAGCTCAAGCACGAGGCTGCCGTCCGGCCGCCTGTAGTCAGAGGTGGACCAGCCGACGAAGACCGTATCCATGCCGTCGGGCCTGACCGCCTCCGGCGTTATGCCCTTCACGGTGGCGGCGAAGTCCTGCCCTATGCGCACGGTCTGCTCGCCGGGCGCCGTCCCCGACGCATCCACAAGATGGTACCTCACCGTACCGTAATGCGCGCCGCTCTCCTTCCAGTTGGCGTACAGATACATGATCGGGCGCTCGTGATCGTCATTGTAGTCCACGACCACCTTGTCCGCCGTCACCTGATCATTGTCGAAATCCCACGGCCGGAATTCCCTGCCGTAGAGATCATGCCCCTCTTCTGCGGGGGCCGGAAGCGGGTTGCGGTAATAGTCCCGCACCGCCGAATCGGTGTACCAGCCAAGGAACACATACTCCTTGCCCGCGTACATGACCTTGTCGTCAGGCTCCAAGCCCTGCAGTTTGGTGTTCGAAAGCTGCGCGAGGGAGATCTTCCCCCCCTCCGCGACGTTGGCTATCGTGTCGTCGCCCAACCCCGTCACGCCAGCCCTGACGGGCATCCTCGAGTGGAACACCACATCGTAGGGCCCGCTGCCGGCCGCCGGCGTCGCAAGCGGTGCGCCCCATGCCGGCACGCTGCCCGCCAAGACCACAATGGCAGTGATAAAAGCAATAAATGGTTTTTTGATTCTCAAGAACAATCACCTCCTGGCACTTTTCACGCTGATTCCGGGAGCGCCGCGGCGAGGCTGGCGGCATGTCCGCCAGTATGCCGCTGGGCCCGCCCGGCACCAGCATCAACCCCTTTTTTTGCCCATGCCAATATAATATACTAGAATTCCTGTAATGTCAACATATACCAGCAACGCCGCATCGCGCCCACACCGGCAGGCTGCAATGCGCGCCTTACATCGTTCCGCGCCCCAATAATGTTATTTTTCGCCAATATGTAGAAAAAAACCGGATTTTAAGCTAATGGACAAAAGAGTACTTGCATAGTATAATCTAATTAAATTTTATCCCTCATGCGCATGGCTGCACGGCAGGGCTGCGATTTAGCGGGCCGCAGCAGTGGCCCGCCCCGCCCCAGCCGGCATGCGCTGTCATCGGAGAGGAGAGTCCCCTTGGTAGGCATAGGCGTCGTCGATGGCATTGCCATCCAGAAAGTCTTCATCTATAGTAGTGCGCCGCGTGACGGGCGCCGCCTCGAATACCTAGGGGCCGAGCAGGAAGGCGCGCGCCTGGCGTCTGCCTTCGGGACTGCCGAAAAGCAGCTGGCCGCTACCGCAGAGCGCCTGGCCCGCGAGGCCGGCGAGGACGAGGCCGGGATCATCGAATACCAGATCAACATCCTGCGCGACAAGGTCTTCGCGGACAAGATAGCCCAGCTCGTGGTGGGGGGCGCCTCCTGCGAGGACGCAGTGACGGCCGTATGCTCCGAATACTGCGAGATATTCGGCAATCTTGACAACGATTACCTCCAGCAAAGGAAAATAGACATAATCGACATACAGGCCAGGCTGCTGGGCATACTTGGCGGAAGGGAAGGCTTCGCCGTCGCCGGGCGCCCGGCCATAATCGCCGCGGAGGATCTGGCGCCCAGCCAGGTCGCGGAAATGGACCCGAAGAGGGTGAAGGGCATCCTGCTTGAAAAAGGCGGGAAGTCCTCACATTCTGTAATACTCGCCCAGTCCCTGGGGATCCCGTGCATCATAGGGCTCACCGGGCTGCTGGGCCGGCTCGGCGGCCATGAGACAGTGATCATGGACGGCAGCGCCGGCACCGTGACGATAGATCCGGACGCCAAGACGCTGGCCGCCTACCGCCGCCAGCTTGAAAAGGACGCAGAGGCGAAAAAAAGCCTGCTGGCCTATGTGCCGATAGTGCCGGCCACAAGGGACGGCGTGCGGGTGAACGTCTACGCGAACATCGCGTCGGCCGTCGAGACGGGCCCCCTGCTCGAAAGCGGCGGCGAAGGCGTAGGCCTGCTGCGGACCGAACTGCTGTACATGGGCTTTTCGGACACCCCGTCCAGGGAGGCGCAGTTCAAGGCCTATTCGAAGATCGCGGAGAGCCTGGGCCAACGGCCGCTCATCATCAGGACACTGGACGCGGGCGGCGACAAGGAGATACCATACCTGGGGATAGGCGAGGAGGCCAACACCTTCCTCGGATACCGCGCGATCCGGTACTGCCTGGATCACGAAGCCCTCTTCAAAGACCAGATCGCCGCCATACTGCAGGCGGCGCGGCACGGGAACGTGAAAATGATGTTCCCCATGATAGCCACCATGGACGAGCTGTTCAAAGCCAAGGCGCTTGTGGCCGAGACAAAGGCCGAACTGCTGTCTCGGGGGGTGGCGTTCGCGGATGTACCTATCGGCATGATGATGGAGGTGCCCGCTGCGGCCCTCATGGCCGATCTGTTCGCCAAGCACGTGGATTTTTTCAGCATTGGCACCAATGACCTCGCCCAATACCTATTCGCCGCCGACAGGAACAACGGCAAGGTGGCGTACCTGAACTCATTCTACCATCCCGCGCTGATACGCTGCGTAAACGCGATCTGCGCCGCCGCGAAGGGGAATGGGCTGGAGGTGGACATATGCGGGCGGGCCGGGGAAGCCCCCGATCTGATACCCCTTTGGGCAGCGATGGGGGTCAGCGGGCTAAGCGTGAGCATACCCTCCATACCCGCCGTGAAGAAGGCCGTATGCGAGACAGACACGGCCGCCTCAAGCGAGATCCTCGCAGAGGCCCTGCAGCTCAGCACAGCCCAAGAGGTGCTGGACTGCATAAAAGACGTGAACGGAGGCATTCTCACGGCATTATAGCGGCAAGGCGGCAACATTATTGCAAGACAGCAACATTATTATATGGAAGGATGCATGCTTATGATAAGGACACAGCTAGAAGTGCAGAACGAGCTGGGCATACATGCCCGCGTGGCCAACAGGATCAGTTCCTGCTGCCAGAAATTTTCCAGCCAGATTGAGGCCGAAAACGGGAGTGCGCCCATGGACATGAAGAGCGTGCTCAACGTTATGATACTGAACGTCAAATGCGGAGAAGCCCTGACGGTGAAGATCGAAGGCGACGACGAAAACGAAGCCTTCGTCTCGCTGAAAGAGCTCTTCGACAATAAATTCGGCGAAAGATAGGCCCACAGGGCCCGGCGGACGCGCCAGGGCCCCTGTGGGCGGGCAGCCCACCAAAACCCCGGCGGACGCGCCATGGGCATGCGGGCGGGCGCCCAGCACATTTTAGGCGGGCGACCCAGCCAGTTCAGGGCAGGCCGCAGGGCGCCGACATGGAAGGAGCACAAATGGCACAGAAATCGTTAGAAACGGCTATGTCGCTGATCGCGGTTGCCGGCGACTCAAAAAGCCACTCCATGGAAGCCGTCTCACTGGCCAAAGACGGCAGCTTCGACGAAGCGCGCGCCTGTGTCGAAAAAGCCAAGGAGGCCATGATAGCGGCACACGACATGCAGACCAGCCTGATCCGCAGCGAGGTGGAAGGCCGCGGCGAAACGCCCAGCCTGCTTATGGTCCATGCGCAGGACCATATAAGCGGCGCCTTGCTGATGCGGGAGCTGGCGGAAGAGTTCATTGATCTATACGAAAAACTGAAAGGCATGGCGGGCGGCGCGTAAAGGCAGCCAAAGCGCACGGGATCCCGCCGGGCGGGCGACAGTCGGCAGCCCTGCCTGACGCGGGCCCTTCCGGGCGCTGCGGCCGTGACCGCGCCGCAGCCGCGCGGCCTGCATGCCCGATGAGGAAGAGGCGCCAGAACGGCGCAGAAAGGGAGGCGATGCTTTGATCTCAATAACATTGCTATGCAGTCTTGGCATGTCCACAAGCATGCTCGTAGACAACATGAACGAAGTGGCTAAGAAAAGGAACATAGAACTGGATATAGAGGCGCTGCCTTTCGACAAGGCCAGCGATCGCCTCCAGAAAACCGACATATTGCTGATCGGGCCACAGATCAAACATATGCTTCCCAAATTCCAGGAAAAATACCGCAGCGCCATCCCCGTCATATCCGTGATCGATTTCAGGGATTACGGTTTGGTGCGCGGCGAGAAAATCCTCGACGAATCGCTGGGGCGCCTGGACGGCGCCGGCGATCCGGCCCCATAGTAAAGGCAGGCGCAGGAAACCCTCTATAGCCCTGCCATGCTTCATACACGAAAGGAGGAGAAACAGTGTTCGGCAAAGCCAATAAAGCTAGTATCGAAAAGCCCGGCAGTAACTTCATGGAAGAGAAGTTCCTGCCGATCGCGGCAAGGATCGGCAGCCAGAGGCACCTTCTGGCCCTGCGCGACGGGATCGTCATGATCATGCCGCTGCTGATCCTCGGCGCCTTCTCTATGATCATAGCCGAGTTCCCGTCGGATGCGTACCTGAATTTCATGGCCAACACATTCGGCGAAAACTGGGCCGCATTCGAAGGCATCATAATGAACGCCACATATGGCATAGTAGCGCTTGTGGCCTGCTTCGGCGTCGCGTCGTCGCTGGTCAAGAGCTACGACCTGGACGGCACGCCTGCCGGCATGATCGCCCTCTCGGCCTTCTTTATTGTCAATGTGATCGAGACCGCCGTGATCAACGGCGAGGAGACAGCCGTATGGGCCGCTGGCACATTCACGGCGGAATATTTGTTCACTGCCCTTGTGACGGCGCTTGCCGTAGGCGAGCTCTACAGGCTGCTCGTCCAGAAGAAATTCGTGATAACGCTGCCGAAATCGGTCCCATCCGCAGTGTCCAGGCAGTTCACGGCCCTGCTCCCAGGCGTCGTGATCATGCTCGTGTTCCTGGTCGTGCATGCCATCTTCGCGATGACCCCGTGGGGCAATTTCCCGCAGTTCATGTCCGACGTCGTCTCTATCCCGCTCCGCGGCTTCGGCACTTCCTATGTAGGCACGCTCTTGGCCGTGCTTTCGGAGCATTTCCTGTGGTCCCTCGGCCTGCACGGCTCGTCGATCATCATATTCCCGATTTTCGAGCCCATGTGGATCGTGAACCTCCAGGAGAACCTGAACGGCGCCCACCACATACTCACGCAGCCCTTCTATGAGAATGGCGTCTGGATCGGCGGTTCGGGCGCGACCCTCCCCGTCGTCATCTACATGCTCGTTTTCGCGAAGTCGCGCCTGCTGAAGCAGGTGGGGCGCATCGGCATCGTGCCGGGCCTGTTCAACATCAACGAGCCCGTGACCTTCGGCCTGCCCGTGGTCCTTAACCCCTTCCTGATGATCCCTTACATCGCCACGCCGGCCATAGTCATGACCGTACAGTACCTAGGCACGGCCATCGGGCTCTTCCCCTATTGCAACTACATGGTGCCCTGGACGACGCCCTTCCTTATAAGCGGCTTCCTCATGACCCAGAGCATAATGGGGGTAATAGCCCAGCTAGTGTCATTCGCCGTCGCTTTCGTTATATGGCTCCCGTTCATACGCATATGGGATGCCAGAAACTATAAAATGGAGCTAGAGGACACGTCGGAAGCCGCAGCGTGACGGACCCGGCCTGCCCCCCTCCGGCAGGCAGCGCCCGCAAGGCATATTCCGCGCATCCCCTGTTCCAAGCCCGCCGTGGCCGGCCCGGCCGGCCTGCGGCGGCGCCGTGAGGATTATAGCAATGGGAAAAACATTCGGCCTTAGCCTGAAAGACTTCAAAAGCCATAAAATTAAAAGGCTGTTAGCGTTTGTGATTGACGTGCTTGTGCTGCTGTGCGTGTTTTTCATCCTCTACAGCCTCACGGGGCTGCCCGACTACCCGGCAGTCAAGCTGGGCATGGACCACCTGAACGCCCTGCAGGGCAGCCCGCAGGCGCAGGCAGCCGCCGACGCCGTGTTCGCCCAGTTCAACGTCGTCTATATGCATTCGCTGATAATATGGTTCGTCTACGAGCTTGCGACGTCCATCATATTCAGGGGCTCCACGCTGGGCAAGCTGGTCTGCGGCATCAGGATCGTCGACAAGAAGAGCGGCACGTATTCGCCTAAGACCATAATCCGGCTGGCCATACGCAGCCTGGTGAAGATGCTCTTCATGTTCTTCCTCCAGGGCCTGCCCTTCCTGATCTCGTCGCTGTCGATATTCGCAAACCCGGAATCAAGGGCTGGCATAGACTATTTTGCCGGGACCAAGCCGGCGGACAGGGTGCCGCAGGCGAAATCCGGCCTGAGGTGGCAGAGTTGAGCAGCGTTGAATCGAAAGTGAAAAAAATAGCGATCGCCCTGCTCGCGAGCGACGGTTTCCTGACGCTTGACTATCTGGCGGGCAAATGCGACACTACCGGCCGCTCCGTCCAGAACCATATCAAGAAGCTCGAAGAGCTGATCGCCGAAAACGGCTATGCCGACGTCAAGATCCTGAAGAAGCCGGGGCGCGGCATCAAGATGGCGGCGGACGAGCAGAGCCGGGACGGGCTGATCAGGCTGTTTTCAAGCCAGGACACCTTTGAGGCCGATCACATGAAGCGCCGCGTGAAGGAGCTGAACCTCCTTCTGTTCTCGAACAGCGAGCTGACCATAGGCTTCTTGGCGGACTACTTCTATACCAGCAGATCCGTCATCCTGAAGGACATGGAATGGATAGACGGCTGGCTGAAGGCCTTCAACCTCCAGCTTTTCAAGATACAGCGCATGGGGATACGGATCGCCGGCGAAGAAAGCGCCAAGCGGAACGCCATAGCCACATTCTTCGACATGTACAGGCCCAACCGGCAGTTCGCGGCGGACAAGCCCGGCGGCACCACATCCCCTTCGAGGCGCTTGCAGGAACAGCTTGTGGCAAAGCTCAAGACCCTCTACCCGAACATAGACATCGTGCCCATAGTCACCCTGCTGGAAGACGCCGAAAAAAAGTACGATTTCTACCTTACCGAAGAATATTTCACCACATTGGTGACGCACCTCGTGATCTGTGTGTCGCGTGTCAAGGGCGGCAACGAGACCGAGGAATGTGTGCTGAAGGAGGACGAGTACGCCTCCGTGCTTGAGACGGCCCGCTTCATAGGCGCCAGGATCGAGCAGGCATACGGGATACGCTTCCCCTCGGAGGAGATCGCATACATATGCCTCCACCTGATGGGCTACGCCATGCGCAACAGCGTCGTCTGCGCGGACAGCGACGACACATCCGGGAATTTCGGCCCGCTTGCCATGGCCATCATAGAACATGTCCAAAACCGGCATGGAGGCCGTTTCACAACCGACAAGCTGCTCTATTTCGGGCTGCTGTACCACCTCCAGGCCGCTGTGTACAGAATAAAAAACGGCATACACATCAACCACATCGACACCGGGTCCATGCCCGTGCCGGACAAGGCGCTTATGGACGCCCTGCATGACGTCGAGAAACTTTACAAAAGCTTTTGCGGGCAGGGGATCAACCTTCCGCCGGAAGAGCTCGAAAACCTGGCCATACACTTCAAACTGTCCCAGGGGCGCATAAAGAGGCCGCGCCGCGCGGTGCTGCTTTGCGAGTCAGGCGCCATCAATGGGGTGATACTTAAAAACCAGATCCTGGAATCGGCCGACAACAATATAGAGTTCGTCGACATCATGAATGTCCCCTTCCAATTGGATCTGCTGCGTGACGACGAATATGACTTCATCATCACGACAACGGAATTCAGCCATCGTTCCAAACCTGTAGCACATTTGAAATACGAAGAAAGAAGCGCATACGGCAAATTCTTGTCAAATTTTATAAAAACCCATGTGGCAAATTAAACGCCAGCGGGCAAGCAGGCAGCCAACGGGCGCCAGCGCCGCCGCACGCCGACAGCGGCGGCAGTAGGATGCCCGGCAGCAGCCTGATACGCGGACTGCCCTGCAACCGGGGCGGGCCGCAAATAGACCACCAGCAGGCAGACATAAAACAGGCAGCCGAAAGCCGGCCGCCAGCGCCGCCGTGCGCCGACATCGGCGGCAGAGGCGCGGCAAGGCCGCCGCAGGTCGACATCAGCGGCAGAGGCCCGGCAAAGCCGCCGCAGGCCGACATCGGCGGCAGAGGCGCGGCAAAGCCGCCGCAGGCCGACATCAGCGGCAGATCCGCCGTGCGCCGACATCGGCGGCAGAGGCCCGGCAAGACCGCCACAGGCCGACATCAGCGGCAAAGCCCTAGAGCCGCCCGAGACGCAGCCCGGACACGGGCTGAAATGCAGGCGGCGGGCCGCCACATACAGCAAAGGAGGTGATTGATTGAATCTCACTGTGAGCCTTCCTATGAAGGGCAAGGAGACTGTCGAACTTCTGACAGGCTATGGCGAAAACGGCGTCTCCTTTGAGTTTGTTGAGAAAACCGGCATGAACTACAGATTTATTGCCAAGGGCTTTTCGGGGAAAGAGGAAGCGGCCAAACTGGCCAAAACGCTCATATCCTCCTCAGACTACGGCAAAGTCCTTTATTTTTCAGTCAGTGTAGATGAATAAGGAACTACGTGAAAACAAAGTCTGCGGATCTGGCGCGGTGTTCTGCCCGCCACGCAAGGCGGGAGGCCCCGCTGACGCGGGAAACCCCGTTGACGCAGAAAGGCCCGCTGATGCGGGAAGCCCCGCTGACGCGGGAAACCCCGCTGATGCGGGAAGCGCCAGCGGCTCAGCCAACGCGGCGCGGCAGGCAAAATGCAGGCCGGACGCAACGCTTTCTTTCGCGCAGTGACTAACCAGGAGGTGTTTATATTGTTACGCAAAGTATTAGGTATCTCACTCAGCATTTTGATGCTTGTTTCCACCCTGCCCATGTCAGCGACGGCGCAGGTGACATCCATAAAAGGGCCGTCTACATTCGCGCTTAAACTGACGGAATGGAAGATCGCCCCCACTGTCAGCGACAGCGCGATAAGCCCGCTATACGGCATCGAGACAGGCGGCAACGACAGCGCGGTCGCAAACCCCGGCTACAACACGGATGGCTGGGTGCCTGCGGCGGTGCCGGGGACAGTCCTCGGCAACCTGATAGACGGCGGCGTGTACGACGCCCTGTTCGAAGCCGATCCCAACGGCGAGAAGAACGTGTTTTTCAGCGACAATATGTCGAAAATACTGACCTCGCCCTTTAGCAACCCGTGGTGGTACAGCACAGACTTCATCATCCCCGCAAGCGAAGCCGGCAAGAAGATCAACATAAACCTGAAGGGCATAAGCTATACCGGCGAAGTCTACGTGAACGGCGTGCAGGTCACCAACAAAAACCTCAACGTCAAGACGGACGACTATCTCAAAAACGGCCCCACGGCATTGAACCCCGCCGCCCCCATAAGCGACGTCACCAACAACGCCGGGGCCACGAGCAGCGTCTACCGCTATAACGGCACCACCCTCGACGCCTTCGGCGACAAATTCATAGGGACCATGCGCACATATGACGTCGACATAACAGATTTCGTGTCGGCGGACGGCGTCACCAAGAACAACATCAAGATCAAGGTCACCAAGCCTACCTACAGCACGGACCTGACATATTACTGGGTCGACTGGAACCCGCAGCCGGCCGACACGATGATGGGCATCACGGGCGAAGTGACGCTGACGGCTTCGGGCGACGCCCGCCTGGACAACCCGGCGGTAGTCTCCAAAGTCAGCGAGGACCTCGGCACGGCCCGCCTGAACCTGTATGTGGACGTGAGCAACACCACTTCGGCGCCTCTTGCAGGCACCCTGACCGCAGTCGTCAAATCGCCTTCCGGCGAGCAGATCGCGGCCATCACCAAGACAGGCCTGACGATAGCCCCCAACGCCTACAACCAGGAGATCGAGCTGAGCTACACGGAATTCCCGCAGCTCGTCCTGGACGATCCTGAGCTCTGGTGGCCGTACCTCTACGGCGATCAGCCGCTTTACATCGCGGAATACGAACTCCGCATAGGCGGCGGCGCCAGCGACACGATGCACCACCGTTTCGGCATACGCGAGATCGGCGCCGAAGTCAACGTGTCGCCCTATTCCAACCAGAACAGGACCAGCATAGCGAACAACAACTATTCGAATATGCTCCAGATATACGTGAACCACAAGCCCATACTGCTCAAGGGCGGCGGCTACTGCGCCTCCGACCTCTTCCTGAGGCATTCCCAGACCACAAACGAGGCCGTCGTGGACTATGTGAAGTACATGGGCATGAACATGATCCGCGATGAAGGCAAGTTCTTCGACAATGACCTGCTGGATCTGCTGGACGAGAACGGCATACTGCTCATGACCGGCTGGTGCTGCTGCGACCGTTGGCAGAGCCCCGGAAGCTGGTCGAAGGCCGAGCGCTTCGTGGCCTTCGAGTCGCTCTACTCCCAGCTCAGGAACGCGCGCAGCCACGCGTCCATGATGATATGGTTCAACGGCAGCGACGATCCCCCCAGCATATCGTCCACAGGCGTCAATGGGCAGAACATCGAACAGAAATATTTCGAGATCGAAGCCAATCTGCGCTGGTTTGACATCGGCGCGATCTGCTCCAGCGGCTCCGCCAAGGTCGCTACCCTGACCAACGTGACCGGCGGCATGCACATGGATGCCACCTACGACACCCAGACCCCCACCTGGTACTACTATGACCCAGCCGGCATGTACGGCTTCATATCCGAAGGCGGCGGCGGGGCCAGCATCCCCGTGCTTGAGACCGTCAAGAGGATATTGCCGGAAGACAAGCTCTGGCCGTACAATGTGGCTGAAAACTACAACTACTGGAACTACCACAACACACGCGGCAACTTCTCCACGCTGAGCCAGGCAGTCACATTCATTGACGGGACCTACGGCGCATCCGACAATATCGATGAATTCGTGGCCAGGGCCCAGATATACCAATACGACGTGCAGAGGGCACAGTATGAGTCGCTGAACTACAACCGCTACCGGAATACGTCCGGCCTCATAAACTGGATGCTCAACAATGCGTGGCCGATCTTCTTCTGGAACCAGTTCGACTACTATATGAACCCGAACGGCACGACCTTCGGGGCAAGGAAGGGGAACGAGCCCGTCCACATCATGTACGACATGTACAACAAGCAGATCAGCGTGATCAACAACACGCTGGAGGCCTATGACGGCCTTACGGCGAGCCTGTCCGTATACGACATAGACGGCAACCTGATAAGCGCCCCGCTCGAAAAGACCCTTGACGTCGCCCCCGACGGCGCCTCTGCGCCCGTGGACTACGCGACTTCCGGGGCCAACCACCTCAGCCCGCAGATGGTTGGGCTGAAGCTGAACAGCGAAGGCGGCTTCGACAAATACAATATCAACTATTACGGCAAGATCGAGGAGGCCTATGGCGTCAACACCATCTGGGACTACGACGACATCATGGATTCGCTGACAAAGCCCACGTCGGACGTGTATTTCCTGCGCCTTGAGCTGAAGGACGGCAGCGGCGACGTGATCAGCTACAACTCCTACGCCGAGCCTATGCGCAACGACATAGCGGGCGCAAGCCACAGCTGGTCGCGCTCTGGCACCTACCAGGTCCCCGACATGACGCAGCTGAACCAGCTGCCGCCGGTAGAGCTCGTCACCGTGGCGGGCGCGCCGACAGTCATCGCGGGCGGGAAAGTCACCCAGACGCTCAAGATCACGAACCCCAGCGACGCGATAGCCTACGCGGTCGAGCTGAAGGCCTACACAGGCCCTGACAAGAAAGCGCTCGTGGCCCCCGTGCTCTACGACGACAACCTCTTCACCCTATTCCCGGGCGAGAGCCGCACCATAACAGTGACGCACAACCAGAGCGTTCTGGCAGGCGACGCGTTCATCACAGTGAACTGCTACAATAATGTCGTCAGCGGCGACGGCGAGCGCGCGGCGCACAACATCTACAGCGCTGTCCCGGCCGGCGGTTCCAACAACCTGGCGAAAGGCAAGACAGTCAGAGGCGGCGGCAATTCGGGCAACGCCACATCCGTGGCGGCGGCAGGGCAGACTGCCGCGGCGAACGGCAAGACCTTCATAGACTCGAATATGAACACAGTCGCCACCATGAACGCCTCCAACGGCCCCTTCGTGCTGGATCTGGGCAGCGTGCAGTCCTTCGACCGCGTCATGCTCCGCTGGAACTCGGCCGCAGGCAACAACATGCTGAGGGGCAGGCCGGACAGGGTTGTCATAGAAATCAGCGACGATGGCGAGAACTACGCCGAAGCGGCGGTCTACAACAATACCTCTGGCTCTGTCATGACCAACATAATACTGCCCGCGCAGGTCTCGGCGCGCTATCTGAGGATCACGCCCAGCGGCTTTATCGGGCAGTCGCCGGCTGTAGGGTCGGTGACAGGCTCTTCCAACAGCGCGGCCTCTAACCAGAACGCCGCCACCTCGTTCAACCTCTCCGCCATAGAAGTATACGCCTTCACGGAGACCACAAGCCTGACGGTGTCCGGCGAAGGCAGCGTGCTGGTCAATGGCGGCTCACATGACGCCAGCGACAATGCCAACAAGAAACTCGTGCCGATCATCGACGGCGCTGTTACGCTGGAGTTCACCGGCGACGAGTCCATACACCCGCTTGTCTACAAGGACGGCACACTCGTCCCGCAGCGCTCCAACCGCAAGATCACCGTCGAAGACGTGGACAGCAGCACGGATCTCCGCGTCGTGTTCGATGCGGTGAGCACCGACCTTAAGATAAACACATCAGTGCGCATACCTCTCAAGCTTAAGGCCACTTACCAGCTGGATACCGCCACAGACGGGACCAGATACTCTTATACCTCCAGCAACCCGTCCATAGCCAGGGTTGATCAGAACGGGCTGATCACACCTGTCAGGGCGGGGCAGGCGACGATCACAGTGCGCGCCCTTGATGGGAGCGGGCTGATATCGTCCGCCACAGTCGTTATCACCCCGTAAACGCCCACGCAGCAGGGCTAGCCGCCCGCTGGGCCGCCACCCGCGCGCACAGGCGCGGGTGGCGGCCCAGCCATACGGCGGCGCAGACGCGCCACATAGACGGAGAAATCCTATGAAAGTCTCTATCTTCATATACACACTGATCATAGCCGCCAGCTTGGCGCTGGCCAGCGGCGCAACCGCTGCGGCCAGCCCCCAGACGCCCGCCCCATTCCCCGACACCGCCGGGCACTGGGCCGAAGAGCCCATCCGGGCGCTCGCCGGGCTGGGCCATGTCTCCGGCATGCCAGACGGCAACTTCCATCCGGACGAGAAAATAACGCTTGAGCAGTTCGTGGCCATGGTCATAAGAGGCAAATACGGTGTATTGCCGGGCGATGGCGGCAACTGGGCATCAGGCTACATGAAAATGGCGGCCGGCAAGGGCCTGCTGGACGGCGCCGACATCACTGACGACGGCATCATAACGCGGGAGACCGCCGCAAAGGTGCTCGACATCGCAACCCAGTCCCTTTGGGGCGAAGACAGCGTGAACGACACCTCCGCAGCTGAAAGCTACATAACAGACTTCCCCAGCTGCCACACATGCAGGACACATATCTCTAACGTCTTCACAAGAGGCATTATGACCGGCAAACCCGGCGGCATATTCGACAGCGCGGGCACATTGACCCGTGCCGAGGCATGCGTCGCCATCATGCGGCTCCTCGACAAAAACCTGCGGGTGCCGCCAGAGCTATAGCAAGATCGGCAAAGATGACGGCGGCACGGCCGCCGCCCCAGACCGCCGGCGGGGGCCGCAGCATCCAGGCGCCGCCGCCAGCATCCACAGCGTCAAGGCGCCGCTGGCAGGGACCGCAGCATCTAGGCGCCGCCAGAGCGATAAACACGAAAACAACATCGGAAGGGACCACAAGATGAGGATAATAAAAGCAAACGATTACGCCGACATGAGCCGCAAGGCCGCCAACGTGCTCAGCGCGCAGGTGATATTGAAGCCGAACAGCGTGCTCGGCCTGGCTACCGGCTCAACGCCGCTGGGGATGTACCGGCAGCTTATAGAATGGCACCGTAAGGGCGACATCGATTTCAGCGAGGTCACGACAATCAACCTGGACGAGTATATCGGCCTTGCGCCGCGCCACCCCCAAAGCTACCGTTGGTTCATGGACAACAATCTTTTCCGCCATATCAACATAAAACCCGCGAACACGCACGTCCCGGACGGGCTTGAGCCGGACGAGGCGCGGGAATCCTCCCGCTACGAAGCCCTTATCCAAGGCTGCGGCGGGATAGACATGCAGCTGCTCGGCATCGGCCACAACGGCCATATAGGCTTCAACGAGCCCGGCGCCGCCTTCGAGAAAAACACGCACCGCGTGCCGCTGACCGATACGACGATACACGCGAACAGCCGCTTTTTCCCCGACGGCGACGTACCGCGCGAGGCCTACACGATGGGCATACGCTCCATCATGCAGGCCCGGCGCATATTAGTGGTGGTTTCCGGCAAAAGCAAGGCAGAGATTGCCCGCCGCGCATTCTTCGGCGCGGTCACGCCGCAAATACCGGCCTCCGTGCTCCAGCTGCACAACAACGTGACGCTCGTGGGCGACGCAGAGGCATTGTCACTGTACTAATACTGTTCTCCGTCTAATACCGGCGGCTTACGCGAAACCAGCCGGGGCGCTTGGCGGCCTGCTCGAAGCACACAAGGAGAAGACCAATGGCTGACACATCAAAAGTAAAAGGGCTTTTTTTCGACCTGGACGGCACCCTTCTTGGCGAAGGCGCCCGCCAGATCCCGGACAGCGCGCTGCACGCCCTTTCTCGTGCCCGCGCACATGGCATGCTCATATTCATCGCCACGGGGCGGCATTTCCTTTCCCTGCCGCCCAGCATTGCCGATCTCCAGTTCGACGGCTACGTCTGCCTGAACGGCCAGCACTGCGTCGTGGACGGCCGCACGGTCTTCGCAAACCCCGTCCCGCGCAGGGACGCAGCCACTATGGTAATGTTCATGGAGTCCAGCCCCTACGTCTGCCATTGGCTGGGCGAGTCGGAATGCTTCACCAACAGATACGATCCGTCGATCCGCAAGATATTCGACGATCTCGGCATCGGCCCATTCACATTGCGCCCTCCGGGCGACGCGCTGGAAATGGATGTCCTCCAGTTCGAGCTGTTTGTCCCCGATGACGCCATCGCCGATCAGGTCGTAGCGGAAATGCCCGGCTGCTGCTGGACAAGATGGCACGAGGCGGGGATCGATGTCCTGAGCAAAGGCGGAGGGAAATGGATGGGGATCGAGAAGGCAATGAGCCATTTCCGCCTGTCAAACGAAGAGATAATCGTATTCGGCGATGCGGACAACGATGTGGAAATGTTAAGGAACGCTGTGTTTTCCGTCGCGATGGGCAACGGCACGCCAGCCGCAAAGGCAGCCGCGAAATACCTGGCTGACGATTTGGAAAACGACGGGCTACAGCGCGCTATGGCCCATCTGCTCCCCCAGCTCGGACTGTAAAGCCCCATGTCACAAACACCGAAGCCTGCGAGCTAAACCGCATGAAATGCCCAGTTTGCGGCGGAAGCAGAGCGTGGCCGCTGCACCGAAGATCCGGCGAGGCTTGCACCGAAGCGGGGCGGCGAATCAGCCGCACATATGCCATGCTTTCAGTCCTAACAGTATCAGTAGAACATATTGAAAATATTATAGAATACGGGCAGCACAATCGGCACCAAAAATGTCAGCACCGTCCCGGTGAACAGGGTGACAAGGCCTAATTCCGTGCCCACAAATTTCGTCACCGGCGCAAGCATCGTGTCCATATTTCCGGAGGCGCCGCCGGCGATCGGGCTGCCCTTGCTGATCTTGATCAGCAGCGGCAGCAAGAGGACCGTGAAGAATTCACGCATCACGTTCACGATAAACCCGTACGTCCCGATCTCAATGCCATACACCTGGCTCATGTAGGCCCCCGTAATGCTGTAAAAACTCATACCGGACGCGGAGAGCACGGGTATGTACAAAGGCACATCGAGCAGCAGGCCGGCAATCAGGCCGCCGGCGACACTGCCGACAAAAATTCCGGCCGGCAGGAACAGGATCCGCAGGCCCAAAATCCGGACATACCGAAAAACCTCCTTGTTCGCCCCTTGGCTGACGCCGACGCCCGCATAGAGGACAATCAGGGATCCGATCAGGCTATAATCCAAAATATAGGTAAGGTCCGGCGGCATCAAAAACATGCCGGCCAAAACGCCCGCAACGATGCTGCCAGGCATGATCCACACCAGTGCGCTCCTGGGTTTCTCGCCGCCCTCATCCGCGCCTATCCCCTTTTCATTGTGTAGGCCCGCACAGCTTTTGTCCAGCGGCAATACGGTCTTTTCCACCATGACTGTCGCGATCACGCTGAACGCGATCGCACAGAGCGAAATGCAGACACAGTTGAAGCCTATCCCGATCAGATTGCCCATAATCTCACTGTTGGACCCTATGTTGAGCCCTATATTGAGCATGAGCGCCACAAGCGCCACGTCCGTGATCATGTCGATTGCCTTCAGGACACGCCCAGAAAGTTTCTGGACGCCTATGGCAATGCCTGCCGCAAGGCATACAAACGGAATCCAAGTCAAAACGGACCTCCTTCATATATACAGTATTGTTCATCGGCCAAAACGGCTGTGCCTTTATAGCGGATTTTCCACCCGCCCCGGCGTCGCGGCGGCATGCGGCCCCCCGGAAACATCGCGCACAGCGTTGACAGGGGTCTCAGGTTTTGTTAAACTATGATTGCGCCACGGCGCTTCGGCACGGCAATAATAATATTCTCATCTGGTGGCGGCCCGGACGGCCGCAATGGAGGCGGCAATGAGCAGGTTCGCTGTTATAGACACGGAAACAACTTGGGGCGACGATGTCATGTCCATAGGGACGGTCATAGCCGACGCGGAAACATTCGAGCTGCTGGACAGGCGCTATTACATACTCACGCCATTCAAAAGCCATGGCGGCATGTACAGCCACGCCTTATATGCCAGCGGCATACAGCCCGACCTTGAAGGACCGCGCGAAACAGCCATGTCCGAACTGGGCCGTTTCCTCGCCGGCCATGATGTCGCCACCATTTTCGCATACAATGCCGCATTCGACCACCGCCATCTGCCGGAATTGTCCCACTTGGCCTGGTACGACATCATGCGGATGGCCGCCTACAGGCAGCACAACCCAAAGATACCGCATTGCGCCGACTGCTACGGCACGGGCAGGCTGAAAAGAGGCTACGGGGTCGAGAGCATCTACAGGATGCTGAGCGAGGACCCCAGGTACTGCGAGCTGCACAACGCCTTGACCGACGCGATAGACGAACTTGAGATCATGCGGATGCTGAACCACGAGGTCGGCAGCTATGCCCTTGCTCGGATAGGCTGACCGGACGCCCGGCAGCGCTGCGGCCAAAGGCCGGCGCTATGCCCCTGCGCGGGCAGGCCGCCTCTCAAGCGTGGGCCTAGGTGCCCCCCCCAGTCTTGTGTCAGCAAAGCCCGACATGCCTTCGCCAGCATGCGGCCATACCTACATAATACAGCCGCCAAAGGTTTTGATACCTTTGGCGGCATTTTGATCCATAATCGGCCCGGCACCCCGGCTATCGTGCCACAGCCGGCTGCCCGCAGCCAGCGTGGACGGAAACCCCGCTGCCTATCTGTTTACAGATAGCACGACGGTCGCATTCAGGCCGCTGCCATCAGTGGCATACACGGTTATCCGCAAATTCCCCGGCCTTTTCGGCGTAACCAGCCCTTCACTCGATACCGTGGCAATGCTGATGTTGGACGAGACAAACTCGTATGAGGCTACATCTGTCGTAACGCTCAAGAGTTTCTGCTGATCATATCTCATGAACTGCCTGATTCCGTCTGTGAATCTCATCTTGTCGTCGCCGCCCGGATTTTGGTTCTTGGGGATTACCTTGTTGGACCACGCTTGCGGGCCTTCGCCATTCTCGTTTGTGGCAGCCACGCTGAATACGTATTCCACGCCATTTACAAGCCCGCCTATGTAGGAATACAGGGCGGTTGTCGTCGTTATGACCGCACCGGATTCAGACCTTATCGTATAGAACAGCACCGGGCTGCCCCCGTCATTTTCGGGCGGGCCGAAGTCCAGCACAGCGCCGGCCTCAGCCGATGTAGCAACCACATTCGTCGGTGCGCCAGGGACAGTAGTGGCTGCCGTCACCGTCAGCGTGCCGTCCACGTACGATATCGCGTAGTTCCCCGACGCGAGCCCGCCCGCCTTGACGGCGTACGTCCCGGCCGCGCCTGCGTAGCCCGGCACGCCTATCGTCCCGGCCCCGGAGAGGTCCGACGGGCCCTCGCCCGCCACGAACCCGGCGTAGGACAGCGCCCACGCTGCGTCGGACGGGATCCCCTCGCCCTGGTTTATCGTCCTGCTCGGCGCCGTCACCTCAAGCGCCGCCTTCGCTATCTTCACGTACGAGT
>JAIRSA010000214.1 GCA_031255695.1 Eubacteriales Family XIII. Incertae Sedis bacterium
TAGGCGGCCATGAATATTACCGCGACCTTGCTCGCTTCGCCTATGCCGAACCACATGACCAGCAGCGGCACCCACGCCATCATGGGGATCTGGCGGATGGACGTGAATGTAAGCGAGAAGAAGCGCTCCGCCGGGATGGACATGCCCATGACGATGCCCAGGCCGCCGCCAAACAGCACGGCAAGCCCATAGCCCTTCAGGATGCGCATGAGGCTTATGGAAATGTCGCCTATGATCGTCCCGGCCGTCAGCTGTCTGGAAAATTCTTCCATGACGATCCGGGGTTCTGGCAGCAGTAATGCGGGGACCAGGCCGCGGCCCGCCACATAGAGCCATGTCAGCAATATCATGGCAGGCAGGATCAGGGAGAGCGCCGTCCATCCGAGTTTGTTTATATTGGCGCTGCCTGCGGCCAAAGCCCGCCCATGTGCCTTCCCGCCAATGCCGCCGCCTGCGGCCAAAGCCCGCCCATGCGCCTTCCCGCCAATGGCGCCGCCTGCGGCCAAAGCCCGCCCATGTGCCTTCCCGCCACTGCCGCCGCCCGCGGCCGGCCCATCATTCTTCAGGATATTCATCGGCTATTTCCGCAGCGTATTCTGCTTCGGCGGTCTTGACTACATAGTCGTCTACCCAGGCCTCGTAGTCGATTGTGCCGCTGATCAGTTCATTCTCCCGCAGGAAGCTCTCAATCGCTTTCAGCGAGTTGATATACCGGGCGTCCAGGTTCATTGGGCCGGAGACGTCGAGGTCCCGTTCCGCTGTCTCCAGTATCACCTCCAGGGGGTAGCCCGAGCGCTCAGCCTGCAAGGCGAAATAGGCATCCACATCGGATTTGGCCTTGTCCTTGGCCCGCAGCAGGGCTTTCTGGATCGCGACGGCGACCTGTGGATCGGCCTCGTAGGCATCCGTGCGCCCGATGAAGACCATAGGTTCATAGTAAACATCCGGATTGGCGGTGAAACCGCTGTGGATCACCTTGGCGGCGCCCGAGGCGATCAGCTCCGCTTCCTGCCCCGCTATGACGACTGTGGCGTCAAGCGTCTTGCTGACGATGCCCGCCAGCCCCTCGGGTATGGTGGAATTGATGGGCTCAATGTCATCGAATGAGAGCCCGCCCTCGCTGAGAGCGCGGATGGCGTACATATGGGGCGAGGCGCCGCGCGTGTAGGCGATCTTCTTCCCCCTCAGATCCGAGAGGCTTTCGATCCCTATATCAGGGCGGGCGACAAGTTTCCAGTTGGAGCCCCAGCCGGCCACGCTCAGCAATGTGTGCCCAATCCCGTTGGACTTGCTCAGCACCGAGGCCATACCGGCGTACACTACATAGTCAAGCTCGTCGGACACCAAGGCCTCATGTATGGCAGGCGCGGCGCCCACGAAGGCACGCAGATCGGCTGTGTACCCGAGCGGGTTGAGGTAGTATTCGAGGTATCCGTATTCGCTGGCCACGCCCAGGAATGTCCCCGGCCAGTCGCCGCCTCCCGAGGGGAACCCGATCCGCACGGGCGTGAGCCCGCTTGGCGCTTCCTGCCCGCCGGAAGGAGCCTGTGTGTCAGCCTGGGACGGCGCGTCCGGGCCGCCCTGCCCGGCGCATGCCGCAAATGCAAAAGCAAAGGCCGGGATAAACAGCATAAGCAGAAGCCTGCCCATAAAGCGATTTTTCATATTAAGTGCCCCCTTTCATTTATAACCGATTTCCATTGTAGCCGATTTCTATTGTAACCGATTTCTATTGTAACCGATTTCCATTTGTAGCCGATTCCTGTCGGCCACTATAGTTGCGGGCGAGTTGCGGGCGCGGGCGTGCCGCACTCTTATTCGTCAAAATCAAAGCGTACCATACAGAAATCGGCGCTTTTCGCATTGCTGTCTTCCGATGGGTCGCTCATGCCGACCAAGCACTTGCGGTTTGGGTCTATGCCGCTGACCGTGGCCACCTGGCCGCGCCCCGCCCCTGCGCCCTCCACACGCCAGGCGGACACGTCGATCGGCGCTATGGACGGCTCTTCAGGCACTTCGAGCTGCGGGATCCATTCATATGGCACGCGGTAGGCGCGGTAGACCATATTCATGCGGAAGCGCCCGCCGATGGCGGTATAGTGGGGGTTGATGTATTCCCATACTATTTCGTGCGCGGGCGTGACCTCGATCAAGCGCCCGTCCGAGCCCTCGGTGATGAGCGTATTGCCATTGGGCAGGCGCTGAGCCGAGGAAATATAGCTCGAATAGAATTTGCTCGCATCCGTGAATAACAGGCTGCCGGCCTCGACGGGGGTGTATTGCCATTTTATTTCCAATGTAATGGGGTCGAACTGGAGCACGCGGGAATAGTCGCGCACCGCATTGTTCCTGCCGTCGGGCGAAGCTGGGTTGGGTGGGCCATACCCGCCTGCGCCGCCATTGTCGAAGACCAGGAAATCGCCCTCGCCCGGCAGCCCTTTGGGTATGAGATGGAAATGATGCTGCCCAATGATCCAGCCCAATCCCTTCGTTGCCTCGCTCTCGCCGAAATCGGGGCCCAGGCGCCAGACGATCTCCCCGGTTTCCTTGCTGACTATGAACATGATGTTGGCATTGCGGGCGTCCATGACCAGATTGTCGGGGTGGAAGCGCTGATCGCCTGCATCATAATGCCTGTTGGGGCCCACGGCCGAGAGGCTGTTGATGTGCAGCCAGTCGCCGCCGGCCTCGCCTACGAGGTTGGGCGACTCGCGCAGTACGGCCTTTGCCGCCTCGGAGAACCCAAACTCGGCAAAATGCTCGCTGGCCCGCCATTCCCACACGGTCTCGCCCTCCCACGTGACCTCGATCACCTTGTCGTCTATCAGCCCATGCCCGCTAATGGCAGGGTTTTCGGCGTTTTCGTGCACCAGGATCAGCGTGCGGCCCCGCAGGGCTTCCGGGGCCTGCCCCGGCGCATAATAGCCGGCCGGTGAGCCCTCCCTCTGGTAGTCATGGTGCTGGCGCGCCTGCCATACGCCCTCGGCCCCGTCGTCGCGCACCCGCTCGGAGCGATTGAATTTCCATACGATATTGCCGTCCCAGTCGGCTTGGATCAGATCGAGCTGATCCTGGTAGGCCCTCGGCCCCTTGCGCGCGCCGCTGTTCCCCAGGACATAGCCGCCGGGCAGAATCTTGTTGGGGAAGCCGCCCAGGCCGGCCCAGCGCTTGACTTCGTTGCCGCGCATGTCAATGAGGACAGCGCCGTGGACGCTAGGGAACACCGTGTAGCCGTTCCACGCCTTGGCCCTGTCATACAGCGTCGTGCCCGTCGGATATACAGTGGGATGCCCCATAATACTCGCCTCCTATCAATAAAACATAGTTAACATATATGAATAATATATATAATAATAGCACAGCTGCCCATACTTGGCAATGAAAATTTTCAAAAAATATCAATAAATTGACAAAAGCTTGGCAAAACGCTGCGCGGAGCCCTTCCGGACGGCGCTTTTTCGGGCGATTTCCTGGGCAGCGTTTTTCCGGGCACTTTCCGTGCAGATGTATATTTTCATTAATTTGCATGATATAATACTATTTCCTGACTGGAATCATGGCGGTGGCTCGGCCGCAAATATGCCGTGTTTTGGCCGGGGGCAGCATTAGTATTAATAGGGTTAAGCGGCCCAAGGGGGCGGCGATGGCCATGGGAGGTGAATATGCCGTATTTTCCATTGTTTGTGAATATCGAGGGTAGGCGCTGCGTCGTGGTGGGCGGGGGCGCGGTGGCCGTGCGCAAGGCGGCGGCATTGCTGGAATATGGGGCAAAAGTCGAGGTGATAGCGCCGTCGCCGTCATCTGGCATGGAGGCGCTAGTGCAGGGCGGGGGTGCCGGCATCGTGCGCAGGGCATACGGCGGGGGCGGCGACATCCGTGGGGCTGCCATGGTTGTTTCGGCGTCTGGCGATGCTGCGGTTGACGCTGCGGTGGCGCGCGATTCAAATGAATTGGGCATACCGGTCAATGTGGCGGATGCCCCGGCCCTCTGCAGTTTCTATTTCCCCGCTGTCGTGCGGCGCGGGGAGATATCCGTGGGGGTCAGCACATCGGGCAGCTGCCCTAGGCTGGCGGGGCGGATCAGGGCATGGATGGAATCGCGGCTGCCAGAGTGGCTGGCGGGGCTGCCTGCGCGCCTTGGCCCCGAGCGGGCGCGCCTCATCGCGTCCGGACTGCCCGAAGATGAAATAGTAAGGCTTCTGGACATCAAGATCGACGCAGCCTTCGACGAAGCGGGGCTGCTTTGAAATATTTGCGGCAGATTCCAAACAGTGCTTGATTTTTGGGGAAAGAACTAGTAGAATGGTGTATACGATATAACATATATGCGATATATGTTATTCGCAGCCTTTTTCGGGCCTAAGCAATGGAGCGGCCTTTTTCGGACAAGGGCAGTGGTGTGAAGGTTTATTCGCAGCATTTTTCGGACGTAGGCGGAAGGCCGGTATTTTTCAGGCGGAATCAACGATGGAGCGGAGGGTGTTATGTGGCCGGAAATCAGGATAGGTACTAGGGAAAGTGAACTTGCGGTGCGGCAGGCGGGGATAATAATCGAGGCTGCCATGCGGGCCTGCCCTGGGCTGCGGATCCGCCACATTGCCATGAAGACGGGGGGCGATATGGCGCCTGAGGCCCCGCTTGAAGGCGAGCAGGCGAAAAGCATGTTCACGGACACGCTGGAGCAGGCATTGCTGGACAACGAAATCGATTTATGCGTGCACAGCCTCAAAGACATGTCGGGGAAGGCGCCGGACGGATTGGCGGTATTGGCGTTTTCGAAGAGGGAAGACCCCAGGGACGCCTTGAGCCTCAGGGAAGGCAGCGCATTCATGTCATTCGCGGGGCTGCCCGCCTTGGGCGCGATAGGCTGTTCGTCGGCGAGGCGGCGCGTACAGCTGGCGGCGCTGGCGCCGGAGGCCCAGACTGCCCCTATAAGGGGGAATGTGCCGACCCGTATAGCGAAGCTGGACGGAGGCGGCTACGGGGGCATAGTGCTCGCTGCCGCCGGGCTGAGGCGGCTCGGGCTTGGCAACAGGATCTCAAGGTTTTTTTCGGCCCACGAGATGATCCCGGCGGCGGGGCAGGGCATCATAGCGGTCCAGGGCCGGAGCGGCTGGCGCCATCCCCTCCTGGAAGCGGTGGACGATCCCATCTCGCGCAGGGCGGCGCTGGCCGAACAGGAGACGCTGGCGGCGCTTGGCTGCGGGTGTTCGTCGCCGGCGGCAGCCTTTGCGCGCATTTCGGGCACCGAGATCAAAATATCGGCGATGTACTGCGATGGCGGCCCTGCCACGATGGCGCGCGCTGAAGTGGCGGGTGCGTGCGACGATTGGCAGCGGCTTGCCCACAGGCTTGCGGAGAGGCTATTGTCTGGGAACGCGGCAGGGGATGTGCCAGGGCTTGGGGGCGGCGCGCCGCAAGGGCAGGCAGGCAAGGTGTGGCTTGTGGGCGCAGGCCCGGGCGCGCCGGATCTTTTGACGCTGCGGGGCAGGCGGGCCATCGCCGATGCGGAAACCGTTTTTTATGATGGGCTGGTCCCGGAGGGCATACTGGCAGAAATCCCTCGCGGCGCGCGGGCAGTGCCAGTGGGCAAACGCGCCGGCGGCGGCACCATGCCGCAGGAAGAAATAAACCGGATGCTGGCGGAGGAAGCGAAGAAGGGCAGGCGCGTCGTGAGGCTGAAGGGCGGGGACCCTTTTGTCTTCGGGCGCGGCGGGGAGGAGATGCTGGCTTTGAAGGAATCGGGCATCCCGTGCGAGATTGTGCCGGGCGTCAGCTCGGCAATAGCAGCGCCCGCCTGCGCGGGCATACCTGTCACACATCGCGGGCTGAGCCCGGCCTTCCATGTGCTGGCCTGGCGGCTGCGCGGCGGAGGCTCGCCGGCGCGCCCCGCCCTTGAGGGGCTGGCGAGGGCCGGGGGCACATTGGTAGCCCTCATGTGCGGGGGAAGGATGGCCGGGCTCGGCCGCCGCCTGATCGAGGCGGGATTCGCGCCGGATATGCCGGCTGCCATCATAGAAGACGGCACTACCGCGCAGCAGCGCGTCAGCATAACAGACATTGCCGGGCTGGCTTCCGGCAATGACGCCGGAGCCACCAAAAGGCCAACATTGGTAGTTGTGGGCGATGTGTGCGCGCTCGCCGGGGGCGTTGCGGCGCCAGCCCTTCCTTTGGGCGGCGCCCGCATTGTCGTGACAAGGGCAGAGCCGCAAAATTCTATGCTTTGCGAAAAAATCCGCAGGCTTGGCGGCATTGCCATACCTTTCCCATGTATCCGCACAGTCCCCGGCATACCAGAGGGCATGGGGGTTGCCGCAGTGGAGGCGGCAGACGGCGCGCGGGTGCTGCGGGCGGGCGATTATGAAGAGGCGGCCAACTGTGAATGGCTGGTTTTCACGAGCGCTGTAGGGGTGGAGGCCTTCTTCGGAGGCTTTATCCATCTGGGCTTCGATATCAGGCGGCTCGCGGGATGCCGCTTCGCGACCGTAGGGCCTGCTACCGCGGGAAGCCTGCGCAGATACGGCATATCCTGTGACTACATGCCATCTATATATTGCACAGAAAGCCTTGGAAAGGGTCTGGCGGGACGCATGGGGCAGGGGGAAACGGCCTGCCTTATAAGGGCGGCGCAAAGCCCGCCGCAGCTGGGCGGCGAGCTGGCCCAAAAGGGGCTCGCGTGGCGTGAAATGGCAGTATATGATATCATACGCAATCATGCGGGCGGACATGTGGGCGGATACGAAGGGCGGATTGTGCGTTCTGGGGAGTACGACTTCGTATTCTTCGCAAGCGCTTCGGCGGTGAGCGCATTCGCGGAGGCAGTGCCGGGCATTGCCGCCAATACCGTGGCAGCGGTGTGCATCGGCCCGGAGACGGCTAAGCAGGCATTGGCGTTGGGCATGTCAACCGAAACTGCGGAGTGCGCGACGGAAGAGGCTATGTGCGAGGCGGCATGCAGGCTGTTTGCCATGCGTGGCGCACGGGCAGCGCGGGCCCAAAATGAGATATCAAATTAATTATACGGGGAGAATTCATTATGCATATGCCGAAACGCCCGCGCAGGCTGCGGGTGACTGAAGGGATCCGCGCATTGGCGAGGGAAACGCGCGTCTCGAAAAACGCGCTTGTGTACCCATTGTTTGTGGCCGGCGGGCCCGGTGTATTGGAGGACATAGGATCGCTTGATGGGCAGAAGAGGTGCTCGCCGGATTTATTGCCGTTCTTGCTGGAAAAAACGGCGAAGGCTGGCGTCAGAAGCGTGCTGCTGTTCGGGAACCCGCTGTATAAGGATGCGGAGGGGAGCTCGGCCTGGGATGAGGGCGGGCCGGTGCAAAGGGCTGTGCGGGAGGCGAAGCGCACCTTCCCGGACATGACGGTAATTACCGACGTCTGCCTGTGCGCGTACACAGAATGCGGCCACTGCGGTGTTGTGCGGGATGGCAGGATAGACAATGACGGGACCTTGCCGCTGCTCGCCAAGGCGGCCCTCTCCCACGCGCGCGCCGGCGCCGACATTGTCGCGCCTTCGGACATGATGGACGGCCGTGTCGCAGCCATACGCCGCGCCCTGGACGGGGAAGGGCTGGCGGACACAGCCATCATGCCTTATGCCGTGAAATATGCGTCCGCCTTTTATGCCCCGTTCCGCGACGCATCCCAGTCGGCGCCTGCCTTCGGCGACAGGCGGACATACCAGATGGACTTCCACAACGCGTCTGAGGCCATGCGCGAGGCGGGGCTGGACATAGAGGAAGGCGCGGACATGCTGATCGTCAAGCCTGCGCTGTCATATCTGGACGTGGTCCGGCGTGTGGCGGACGGGTTTGATGTCCCTGTGGCGGCATATAGCGTCAGCGGCGAGTACGCCATGATCCGTGCCGCCGCGCGCGCGGGCATCCTGGACGAAGCGGCTATTGTCTGCGAGACGGCCGCGGGCGTGTTCCGCGCCGGCGCCGACATACTCATATCCTATTACGCAAAGGAACTGGCAGGGTGGATCGACGAAGGGCGGCTCGGCTAGCGGGATCCAGGCGGATCCAGGCGATTTTTCACAATGTCCCCGATAGCGATTGAGGTTTATCCATACTTAGGTTATAATAATGGTGGAAGGATGGTTGCCCATGAAAATATATTTGGACAACTGCTGCCTCAACCGCCCGTTTGATGAACTGTCGCAGGACAGGGTTTATCTTGAAGCAGAAGCGATACTTTCTATCGTGGCCCGCTGCGAGAAAGGCGAATGGGAACTATTGGGCAGCGGCGTTATAGAGTTGGAACTGTCAAAGCTGACCAACGCGGAAAGATTGGAACAGGTACAGACGTTGTACTCCGCCGCGCGCTCACGCATCGCATTAACAGCCGAAGCCGAGAGCCGTGCCGCCTTTTTTCAGCAGGCAGGCATAAAGCCGTTCGACAGCTTGCACTTGGCCATTGCGGAATCTGGTGGGGTCGATGTGTTTCTGACCACAGACGACCGTCTGCTACGGGCGGCGAGTAAAATCGAATTGAAAACAAGGGCCGCAAACCCTGTAACCTGGCTTATGGAGGTGACAAACAATGGACGGTAACGCCGCAATGGATTATCGCAATCCTGCCATCGTGCGCAAGGCTGGCATGACCGCGTTGCAAAAAGAATTGGGAACGGTGGGAGCCGTGTACTTCCTCCGGCAATTTGAGGTGGGAACCGGCAACTACACTGAGGAGCGCGAACAGCTTTTAGCGGGTATCACGCTGGATGAAATCGTGAAAAGTATCCGCAGCCTTGACGGGCGACATGGTTAAATGTGCTGTTTCACTCGCAGGAGCAACGTGTGGGGTACAGTAGCGCGCGCGGGCATCCTGGACGAAGCGGCTATTGTCTGCGAGACGGCCGCAGGCGTGTTCCGCGCCGGCGCCAACATACTCATATCCTATTACGCAAAGGAACTGGCAGGGTGGATCGACGAAGGGCGGTTCGGCTAGCGGGAACCAGGCGATTTTTCATAATGTCCCGCTCAAATGTATATTTTCATTAGTTTAAGTGGTATAATGAAAATATAAGGAGCGTGGCAAAATGTACGCAATTGAATTTGAAACGACCATAAGGGATGGCAAAATTGAAATCCCGACCGAATATATGAGCCGGTTTTCCACTGGTGTCAGGGTGATTTTGATGCCAAAGGAGAGTGAGAAAAGCATAAAAGCGAAGGGCGAAAAGGGATTTGGCTTTGGTGCGCTCTCCAGTTACGCCAATCCCGCCCTATGGGAGCAGGAAACTGGCGCCTGGGAAAAGGCCGCAGTGGAGAAATATGAAAATCGTTGATACTAACATATAGCTGCCTTC
>JAIRSA010000243.1 GCA_031255695.1 Eubacteriales Family XIII. Incertae Sedis bacterium
CAAAATTATGCGCTAATGCCCGAAACCCTGCTGCAAAAGGCTTCCGGGCATGAAAATGACCTTCAGTTTCGTTCAGTCCAATCAGAACTGTTCAAAACCGGAAGGTCACTTCAATTGGCGGAGGAGGAGGGATTTGAACCCTCGAATGAGTTGCCCCATTACGTGATTTCCAATCACGCGCGCTCGGCCGGACTACGCGACTCCTCCGTATAAAATGTATGTGTGTTTATTTGCGACACAAGATATAAGATACCACAAAACCGCGTAAATATCAAGCCTATTTTTCCGGCTTTTTCCGGGGCGGGCGACCATGCGCCGCACCTTTTCTGGCATGCGCGGCCCCGCATGCCACTGTCCACCCGCACGCGGGCGGGATCTTGAACGCCAGGCAGGCTGGGGTGACTGGGTGGCGCCTGGACATCACGGTCCTCATTTATATTTATATTTCCGCATGCTTGTGGTATGATGGTCTTGGTTTAAGCGTCCCGAAACCCCGCGAAGGGCTGGCGGCGCTGCGGTATAGAAAGGGCTGCATCGCTACCGGCATACGCTGGCCGCGCTTGTGCAGGGCGCCCCCGTATAGAAAGGGCGGCATCCTTCATCTCCCTTTCATAATTCTTTGCTACTATTGTATGCGTCAGGATGCGCGCCGTGGCCACCGGCATGCACTCCGGCTGCTTATTATTTTTGTGTGCGTCAGGAGGCGCGGCTTATGCGTATACTTGTGGTTGAGGACAACGCTCGCCTGAATGAGCTTGTCGTGAAGAAACTGGAATCGGAGAATTACAGCGTGGATGCCTGCATGCGCGGCGACGAGACCGCCGACTACCTCGCCTGCGCGGAATACGACGTGCTGATACTCGACATCATGCTTCCGGGCACGAGCGGGCTGGACGTGCTGCGGGCTATGCGGGCGAAGGGCGACAGGACGCCTGTGCTGCTGCTGACGGCGCGGGACAGCGTAGGCGACAGGGTGAGCGGGCTGGATGCGGGCGCCGACGACTATCTGGTCAAGCCATTCGCGTTTGATGAGCTGATGGCGCGTGTCCGCGCATTGATAAGGCGCGGCACGAACACGGCCAGCGATGTGCTCACGGCGGCGGATCTGGCCATGGACTGCGCTTCCCGCAGGGTGACACGGGGCGGGCATGAAATCGCGCTTTCGTCCCGTGAGTTCGCCATACTCGAGTATCTGCTGAGGAACAAGGGCATCGTCCTGTCCCGGCACACCATCGGCGGCCACATCTGGAATTATGGCTACGAAGGCGAATCCAATATCATTGACGTATATATCCGCAACCTGCGGCGGAAGATGGACAGCGCTGGCGGCGAGAAGCTGATCCACACCGTGCGCGGGGCGGGCTATGTGCTGCGGGAGGGCGTGTAGGGCATATGAAGAGGCTTCCGATAAAGATAAAGATAGCATTGCTGTTCACGCTGCTAATGGCCGCGGTCGTTTCGGCCGCCATGTTCGCGCTGCTTTCCGTAGGCGAGCGGATGGTTGTGGGCGCCACGCAGAACGACCTGATCGATGCGGTCGCCGAGGGCCGCTCGGAGATAGAGTACGAACACGGCGACCTCGACTTTGACGACGATCTGAAATACTACGAAAACGGCGTGTCGCTGTCCGTGTACAATGCGGCGGGGCAATTGCTCTACGGCAGGCAGCCGGCCGGTCTGAGGCCCTCAGAGCTGCCGCTGTCCCATGCCGAAATGCGCATTGCCGGCGAAAGCCCGCGAAGCTACTATATATATGACATGGAGTATCAGCAGGAGGGCTACGGCGCACTGTGGATACGCGGTGCGCTGCCTACGGACAGCACCGATACGGCCTTTGCCGCGCTAATGCGCCTGACGGCCGTGATCCTGCCCCTCCTCATCGTTATCGGGGCGGCGGGCAGCTACTTTGCGGCAAGCAGGGCATTGGCGCCTGTAAGGAAGATTGCCCAGACGGCGGAGGAAATCACTGCGGGCGGCGACCTGTCCAAGCGCATCGCCCTCGGCGAAGGGAAGGATGAAATCTACTCCCTGGCGGCGACTTTTGACCGCATGATGGGGCGGCTGCAAGGCGCGTTCGAGAAGGAGCGGCGCTTCACATCCGACGCCTCGCATGAGCTCAGGACGCCTGCCAGCGTGATCATATCGCAATGCGAATACGCTCTGGACAATGCGGGCTCGCAGGAGGATCTCCGGGCGGCGCTGGAATCCGTGCTGGAACAGGCGCGGCAGATGTCTTCGCTTATCGCGCATCTCCTGTCGTTCGCGAGGGCGGATGCGGGCGGCATGGAAATGGGCGATGAGGCTGTGGATTTGAGCGGGCTCGCCAGCAGCGTGGCGGAGCAAGCCGCCGAACTTGCGGCCAGCAAATCCATACGGGTCGAAGCGGATATAGAGGGCGGCCTGCTGATCCGGGGCGACGAAACGCTGCTGATAAGGATGATGTGGAACCTGCTGGAAAACAGCATCAAATACGGCAGGCAGGGCGGCGTGGCCAGATTCGCACTGCGCCGCGAAAACGGCTGGATTGTCGGGGAAGTCAGGGACGACGGCATCGGCATAGCGCCCGAACATATCGAAAAGATATGGGAGCGCTTCTACCGCGTGGACGAATCCCGAAGCGGCGGCGGGTTCGGGCTTGGGCTTCCGATGGTGAAATACATCGCCGAGGCGCACGGCGGCAGCGTGTCGGCTTCAAGCTGGGACGAGGGTGGCGGCGGGCCAGGCAGTGTTTTTGTTTTCCGGCTACCTCAGAAAAAATAGCGGATTTCTTTCATCTCACATTCATCTTGGCTGGATAGAATATGAGCTGTGATATTGATGCTATATTGGGATTCCGCCCAAAGGTTTTGACCGGATAGCGGGAAACAGCGCTTACTGATGTGCGCCGGGCAGCGGGCGCAGCATGGCTGCATGCTTGACTGCATCGGAACGGAAAGGATGTAAGGGATTATGAAAAAATTATTGATAGCCGCAGCCGCCTTTGCGCTTATTGCGCTGGCGGGCTGCGCACATAACTATGCAGGGGCGGCCGGAGAGGGGCCGCAGGGCCAGGCAGCCGATTCGGGGCCTTCGGAAGTGGCGATGGCTGACACGGCGACGCTGGCGGCCATGTCGGGCGACGCTGCCGCCGGAGCGGGGGCAGACGCCGCAGTTGAAACGGTGCCGGACGCGGCAGCCGGAGTGGCGCCAGACGCGGCAGCCAGAGTTGTGCCGGACGCAGCAGCCGGCATGACGCCAGCCAGGGCAGCGGCAGGCGGGGCAACTTCGGCCGGAGCGGCAACAGGCGGGGCAGCTGCGGATCGCGCAGAGGTGGCAGCGCTTGCGGCGCCGACAGCCAAACAGCGGACAGACAACGCTGCAGGCCATTCCGGCACGGCGCCAGCCAGGGCAGCGGGCGGGGCATCGACCCCCACTGCCGACATTGGCGAGGCCAAGGCGAAGGAAATCGCGCTCAGCCATGCCGGGCTGACGGAAAGCGATGTCGTTTTCATCCGCGCCCATCTGGATTATGACGATTGGCGGCACGAATACGACATAGAGTTTTACAGCGCCAATACCGAGTACGATTATGAGATTGACGCCTCATCCGGCGAGATACGCTCCTATAGCCACGATGCGCGGCACAATGCCCCCGCCCAGACACCGGCCCATGCCGGCACAGGGGCATCCGCAGGCGCCACATCGCCCGCCGCCGATATCGGCGCAGCCAAGGCGAAGGAAATCGCGCTCAGCCATGCCGGCTACACAGCCGATGAGGTGCGGCGGCTCAGGGCCGAGCGCGACTACGACGACGGGCGCCTGGAGTACGAAGTGGAATTCTATATCGGGAATATTGAATACAGCTATGAGATAGACGCCGCAAGCGGCACCGTCCTAAACTACGAAGCCGATCATGATGACTAATACTAGCAACCGCGCAACCATCCGGATATTTTCCCGTCTTTATAAGTGAGGCGGGAAGTTTTCCGTTTGAGGGAGGCAGGCAATGGACGACCAGGCTATAATCGAATTGTTCTGGCAACGGTCGGAGGACGCTTTGGCCGAAGTGTCGGCAAGATTCGGCAGATACTGCCGGACTATTGCCGTGAACATATTGCACAGCGTTGAGGACGCGGACGAATGCGTAAGCGACACATGGCTTCGCGCTTGGAACGCCATGCCCCCGGCGCGCCCAAACAAGCTAGCCGCGTTCCTCGGCAGGATAACGCGCAACCTTGCGCTCGACCGCTATGAAGCGATGCGCGCGCAGAAGCGTGGCGGCGGCGAGATGGAACTGGCGCTAGAAGAGCTTGCCGACCTTGCCGCGCCGGAAAAGGCCGGCGAAGGCGAGATAAGCCATGCCATCAATGCCTTCCTCCGCAGCGAAGCGCCAGAGCATCGGAACATCTTCCTCAAACGCTACCTCTGCCTCTATTCAATCAAGGAAATAGCCGCCGAATACGGCTACAGCGAGAGCAAGGTCAAATCGCTCCTGCTCCGCGTCCGGAACCGGCTGAAAATCGAACTGGAAAGCGAGGGGTTGTTGTGATGAAAAGCTCCATGAAAACGATGCGGGCAATAGGCAATATAGATGATGATATGTTTGAGGAAGCCGCCTCATTATCGGCGGCCGGCGTACGTCGGAAAGAGCGGCGCATTACGCTCGCGCCGTGGATGAAGTGGGCTGCCCCCGTGGCGGCGTGCCTGGTGATTGCGGTGGCGGCCGCTGTGCCGCAGCTGATGGGGCCGCCGCCAGCCGCTGACGGCGATGCGGGCGGCTATGGGGCTGGGGCTGGCACCCCAAACGCGGGGCAGGATCCAAATGGGCTCATCGCAGCCAGGCTCGATACTATTCGTGGGCTGCCTGCCGAAGACTACACATGGGATGAGGGCTCTATCCCGGCTGAGGCTGAATTCGGGCGCATGCCTACTAATGAGCTGAGATACCTGATGCGCGAATTTGGCGACAGGAATAATCGGGGGGTATTGGCGTCATTCGCCATTGTGAAAGTCGAGTCCACAAAGCCTATTAAGTTGGATTCAGTCTTCGGGGACGAGGGGCAGCTTGCCACTTGCGGCGTCATGTATGATGTGCTGGGCGACAGCGTCGGCCAAGAGCTGAAAATCGAGCAGAATCTTTACGGCGGCTGCACAGGGGAGGACGAAACAAACTTGCTGCGTGAGGGCGGCGTATATGTGCTGTCGCTTCTCTCGCAAGAAGGCCAGGATCACTGGACTGTCTACGGCGACCTTGACGGGCTGTTTGAGGTGGATGGGCAAGGCCTGATCCATTCACATTCGCGCTATCCCGGCATGAGCAAATACGACGGCAGACCGCTCTCCGAGCTATGGGCCGACATAGAGTATCTCTACGCCCGTCCGCTCTATCATTCGTGGCTCGCCGAAGAAATCGGATATGGCATGGACATCGAGTTCGTAAATGAGGACGGCCAGGATGTGGTTCATCTTTACGAGCCGACACACGGATGGGACGTTGCTGATAGCGAGGCATTCGCCGCCCTTGTCGTGAACGATGTCATAACCATTCCGGCGGGTGCCCCGGCTTATAACCATTTCAGGCCATTTGCCGGAATGACGAAGGGCGAGTTTTTGTCGGCAATCGAAGATATCAAAGCGTTCTTGGGTCAAGAGGGCGACGACCGAAACGCCCCTTGACGCGCCCTCCGGGCCGGCTAGCCGCCCCCAGCTAGCTGACCCAGCTAATCGCCCCAAGGTCCCCCGGCAATTTTGAGGGGCAAATCCCGAAACCCCGTGACTTTTCCGCAGAGATGCAGAGATAATGTATAATTTAGTAAATCGTAAATTAGCATTTGAAAGGCGGTGCCGATATGTTCATAGGGCGCGGGCGGGAGCTGGGCAAGCTAAACGGGCTTTATCATGAAGATGGTTTTCAGCTTCCCGTGATATACGGGCGGCGGCGTGTGGCGGGTGGCGAGGCGACTCTGGCGCGGGCGGCGGGCTTGGCGTCA
>JAIRSA010000019.1 GCA_031255695.1 Eubacteriales Family XIII. Incertae Sedis bacterium
ATGATAGCATGGTAGGAGGATGTATGGCGTATGGGCAAGGGGCTGAAGACAAAGAAATTGATGATCGGCGGCATGACATGCGCGGGCTGCCAGAACAAGATCGAGAAAAAACTGAAGAACACGGCTGGCATACACAGTGTAAACGTGGGCTATGCGGAGGGCACGGCCGAGATCGTGTTTGATCCGGCGCTTATCTCGCTGGACAGGATCGGGGCCGTCATCGAGGCCCTGGGCTATGAGGTGCCGGCGGCCGGGGCTGCCGGCAGCGAGGCGCGGCGGGCCGCCGGCATCTTCGTGATATTGCTGGCGGTTTTCATGGTGCTCAAGGCTTGCGGGCTTGCGGGCGTGTTCGAGGTGTTCCCTACAGCCGAGGCCGGCATGGGCTACGGCATGCTGTTCGTCATCGGCGCTTTGACTTCGGTCCACTGCGTGGCGATGTGCGGGGGCATCAATCTGTCGCAGAGCATGCCGCGGCCGGCGCATCCCAGCGCGGCCGGGACCGCCGTGCGGCTGGTGCCCGAAGGCGTGCCTGCCGGGAAGGCCGCAGCCGGGCGCACAAAGCCCGCCGGCAAAACCGTGGGTGCACACACGAAGCCCGCCGGAAAAACTGCGGCCGAAAACACGAAGCCCGCCGGAAAAACTGCGGCCGGGCGGGCCAAAACCGGCGGCCGTTTTGAACACGCTGTTGCATTGCGCCCCGCTTTGCTGTACAATACAGGCAGGGTGTTATCCTATACGTCAGAGGGCTTTATTGTCGGGGCGCTGGGCTCGGTGTTCGCGTTCTCGTTGGCGTTTCAGGCGGGGCTCAAGTTGATCGCTGGCATATTCATGCTGATCATGGGCGTAAATATGCTTGGGGCTTTCGCATGGGCGCGGCGTTTCGCGCCAAGGATGCCGAAACCGCTTGCGGCAAGGCTGGACCGGCGCAGGGCGGCGTCCGGAGGGCCCTTTGCCGTCGGGCTGCTGAATGGCCTCATGCCATGCGGCCCCTTGCAGGCGATGCAGATTTACGCGCTTTCCACTGGCAGCCCGGCCAAGGGCGCCTTGTCGATGTTCCTGTTCGCGATGGGCACTGTCCCGCTGGTGCTGGGGATCGGGGCGCTGGGTTCCATCCTCAGCAGGAAATTCACGCGCAACGTGATGACGGCCGGCGCAGCGCTGGTCGTGCTGCTCGGCATTTCCATGCTGTCGCAGGCCTGGGGGCTGTCCGGGGGATCCTTGCTGCCGCCCAAAGAAGCGGCTGCAAGGCAGCCGGGGATTTCCGCGCTGCCGCAGGAAAACGCGGATGCCGGGCCGCCGGGGGTTTCCGGGCTGCCGCCGGGAGATGCGGCGGGTGCGCCGGATGTTTCAGGGCTACCGCCGGGAAATGGGGCAGATGCGCCGGATGTTTCCGGGCTGCCGGAGGATGCGGCCGGGAGGGCGCCGGGGATGAGGGCCGTGCCGCCTACAGCGGAGGCCTCTGTCGAGGACGGCGTCCAGATCGTGAACAGCACATTGGCGCGGGGCAAATACCCCAAGATCGCCGTGCAGGCGGGCATGCCCGTCAGGTGGGTCATAGACGCGCCTAGCGGCAGCATAAGCGGATGCAACGGCAGGATGATAATTCCGGAATATGGCATACAGCACGATTTTGAAGAAGGGGAGAACGTGATTGAATTCACCCCCGACAGGGAGGGCGAATTCATGTACAGTTGTTGGATGGGGATGATCAGGAGCACTATAACAGTGGTGGCGCAGGGCGGGCGCTAGCGCGGCATTGGCGCTGGCGTCATTGGCGCCGGCGGCCTTGAGCGCCAAGTTTTGGGACGGGCAGGCGCCGGCGGCATTGGCTGGCGGACGGCGCGTCCGGAATATGGGCGGCGGTGGAGGTGCACAAAATGGAAAAATCCAACAAAGGCAAGAAGGGAAGCGCGCATAATGCGCAGCCACAGAGGTCGCGGCAGGCGCAGCGCTCGCTGAAGAAGAGGCGGGCGATCATCGGCGGGGTGCTGGGCATTGCCGCAGGCATCGCGATCACAGTGGGCGTGGCCCTGTCCATGAGCCCGGAAGTGAGCGCCGGGAGCTATGTGGACGAGGCGACGGGGGACCTGGTCATTGAAGTGGCTGCGGTTTCGGAGAAGGCCTCATTCCATCCCATCACTGTGGACGGGACGGAGATGGAGGTGCTGGCCCTCAAGGCATCCGACGGCACGATCCGCACGGCGTTCAACACCTGCCAGGTATGCTACACGTCGGGCCGGGGCTATTACAAACAGGTGGGGAAAGTGCTGATATGCCAGAATTGCGGCAATAGCTTCGAACTGGATCAGGTGGGCGTCGAATTCGGAGGCTGCAATCCGTGGGAGATCCCGGAGGACAGCAAGGAGGCAACGGACAGCGAAATCCGGATCCTGAGCAGCTTCCTGGAAGAATCCACGGAAATATTCGCGAACTGGAAGACTGCGGAATGAGCGGCAGCCATCTGGTCATGGAGAAGGGACGCAGGAATATTCTAGTCGTGGACGATGAGGCCAAGATCCTGGAGGTGGTCTCGTCATTTCTGGAAAGCCGGGGGTTCGCCGTCTTCACCGCGGAAAGCGCCACGCGCGCGCTGGAGATCTTCGAAAGGGAGAACATAGCGCTGATAATCCTGGACTTGATGCTCCCGGATATTGCGGGGGAGGAAACCTGCCGCAGGATACGCCGGGGTTCCCGCGTGCCTATCATCATGCTGACTGCCAAAATCGACGAGCCCAATATCATCGAGGGCCTGGCCGCCGGGGCGGACGACTATATAACGAAGCCGTTCAGCCTGAAGGAGCTGCACGCGCGGGTCGAGACCGTGCTCAGGCGTTCGGGCGGCGATCTCGCGCCGCTGACCGCGAGGAATTCCTTCCGGGGCGGCGATCTCATAGTCGATTTCGAAAAAAACCTGGTAATGAAAATGCAAAAGCCCGTGTGCCTCACGCCGAGCGAAATGAAGATACTCGCTATCATGATCAAATATCCGGGAAAGGTCTTCACGCGGGCGGAACTCATCGACATAGCGCTTGGGGACGGCTTCGACGGGTTTGACCGCGCGGTGGACAATCATGTCAAGAACCTGCGGCAGAAGATAGAGGACAATTCCAAGGAGCCTAAGTATATACTCACCGCACGCGGGCTCGGCTATAGATTCAGCGGCGAGTAATGGCTGGGCGGGCGGCCCCGGCCGGTACGGACAGGAGCTGATATTACAATGAGTCTTAGGGCGCAGCTGTCGCTTTCTTTCACAATCGTCGTCTTGATAACGGTCTCGCTATTCTGCCTGTTTTCGTTCAGGTCTATAGACAGGCAGTTCGCTGCCTATATGGAGAGCCAGCAAAGCTCGAAAACCGCCAGCATTGTCGATAACCTCGGCTTGCAGTACGACGCGGCGGCGGACGAGTGGGACCTGGATTCGGTGTATGCGCTGGGCATGCTCTCGCTTTCCGACGGCTACATCATCAAGGTCTACGGCGCCGGAGGGGAGTCTGTCTGGGATGCCGAGAACCATGAAATGGAGCAGTGTGAGCATCTAATGACAAGTATCGCGCTCAGGATGGAGGAACATGGCGCCCCAGGGGATTTCGTGGCGCACGATTTCCCGATCATGCAGGATGGCCGGAGGATCGGCTCGGTCGCCATAAGCTATTTCGGGCCGTATTTCCTGAACGAGAACGATTTCGGCTTCATAAGCTCGCTTTATTATCTCCTGGCGCTCATCGGGGCGGGGTCGCTGCTGCTGGCCTTCGCCGCCGGCTTTGTGCTTGCGCGGCGCATATCGCGCCCAGTGGCGCGGACAGCGGACATAGCGAAGCAGATAGCGGCGGGGAACTATGATATACGCTTCGAAGGCGAGACAAAGACGAAGGAACTGCATAACCTCGTCTCTTCCATAAACCATCTTGCGGACGCGCTGGACGCACAGAAAAAACTCAAACGCCAGCTGACTGCGGACGTGGCGCACGAACTGCGCACGCCGCTTGCCACGCTGGGGACCCATCTAGAGGCGATGATCGAGGGGGTCTGGGAGCCCACGCCAGAGAGGCTGTCCAGCTGCCACGAAGAGATCCTGCGGCTGGGCAAGATGGTCGCGGACCTGGAGCGCCTTGAACAGGCGGAAAGCGGCAACCTGCAATTGGAGAAGGTGCCGGTAGACCTGCTTGTGCTCGCGCACAGCGTGTGCGGCAATTTCGCGGGCGAGCTGGCCAACAAGAAGCTGCGCCTGGATATTGTGGGGAGATCTGTAAATGTGATGGCCGACAGGGACAGGATCCGGGGCGTCATCGGCAACCTGATGTCGAAC
>JAIRSA010000203.1 GCA_031255695.1 Eubacteriales Family XIII. Incertae Sedis bacterium
GCCGTCCCGCCGGCCATGCCCCAAGGCATGGATATGGCCTTCTTGAATTCTTCGAAGGCGGCGGGTGGGTTTATAAGGGCGGGATACCCTTCAAGGAAGCTTATCGCTATGCTGCATCCATATTCGTTTTCCAGATCGCGCGCCAGGCAGGACAGCCGCTCTGACAGGAAGCCCAACACATCGTCGTCGAAGCAGCGCATAGTCCCTTTTATTTTGGAATACCCGGAGACCACATTCATGGCTGTGCCGCTATTGAACACGCCGAATTTGATAAGGCGGCGCACAGCCGGGCCGAGTTGCGACCGCTCCATTTCGTAGGCCCGCCTCACAAATTCCAGCCCTATGAAAAGCGCGTCGATCCCCTGCTCGTGTTTGGCAGCGTGGGCACTCTTGCCGAATATTTCCACATCCAGGTTGCATATCCTGGCCATGAACTCGCCCTTGCGGCAGACGAGCGCGCCCTTTGGGCATTCAGGCCAAAGGTGAAGGCCGAATATCCTGCTGACGCCGTACCTCTCGAATATGCCGGACTCGCATATCTCGGACGCGCCGCCAGTGGTCTCCTCGGCTGCCTGGAATATGAGCAGGACATTGTGAGGCAGATCGCTTAGGCGCTTCGCGATCTCCTCCGCGAATGTGAGCAATATAGCCATATGCCCGTCATGGCCGCAGGCGTGCATCTTCCCCGGATGGATCGAAGCATAGCTGCAGTCACTCTGTTCCGTTATGGGGAGCGCGTCCATGTCGCTGCGGAAGGCAAAGGTGTCGCCCTTGCCGGCGCTGAAGAAAGCGCAGACGCTGGCGCCCCCGATTTTTGTGATCTCGCAGGGGAGATCCTCAAGGGCGGACAGCACGTATGCGCGTGTCTTAGGCAGATCGAAATCCAATTCAGGTATGCGGTGCAGCGCACGGCGGTGTCTTATCAGTCGGGCAAGCATAAACCCTCACCTTTCCCTTCATTAAATATTAATAGTAAAAATACCGGCGCCCAGCCCAGCCTGGCATATCAAGTGTCGTGGCTGGGCGGGCGCCGGGTCTGATGTACAAGGCCGCCTTTAATTACTGAAGATATTGCTGAAGATCTGCGCCAATTCGCCGCGCGTGGCCCGGCCCTGGGGGTCGAACACATTGCCGACTTTGCCGCTGACCCAATTGCTTGAGGTCGCGAACAGCACGCCCTCGCTGGCCCACGATGAAATGTATGCGCTATCGGCATACGTGAGGCTTGCGCCGGAGGCCGCCCCGTCGGCAAGGCCGGTGGACTTCGCGTAATTGTAGAGCAGCACCACCATCTCCTCGCGCGTGATCTCGTTCTCAGGGGCGAAATAATTGTCGCCTATGCCGTTGGATATGCCCAGTTGCTTCGCGGCCGCCAGGTAGCCTGTATACCAGGTGTCGCCCGCGTCCCTGAAGTTGTCGCCCGTGTGTGCATCGATGCCATATGCCCTGCAAAGCATCGTGATGAACTGGGCGCGCGTCACATTGCGCAGAGGGCCGTACAGCGTGTCAGTGACGCCGTTGGTGATCCCCCTCTCCAGCACGAAGCCTATGGCCGGGTAGTACCAGTCCTCGGCGCTGACATCCGTGAATGGCAGGGCGCTGCCGTTGGATATAGGCGCGGATATGAGGACGGGGTCGGTCGTGGCGGACGGGCCTGGGCTGTCGGAAGCGCCGGAATTGCTGCCGCTGGAATTGCCGGAATTGCCGGAATTGCCGCTGCCGGCATTGCCGGTGCCGCTGCCGGCGCCGCTCTGACTGCTGTCGCTAGCAGGCGGGATCGCCTCGCCCTCGCGTATGAAATTCGCAGTGATGGTCGAGTCGTGCTCAGGCATCATGAACGTCAGTTCATCGCTGGTGAGGATGCTCTCATCCGCGTCAGGGGCTGTCCAGTCAAGCAAGGTATAGCCGGGGTCGGGGGTGGCCACGATTATCATGGAAGTGCCGGCAACGTACTCGCCGCTTTCGCCCTGCGTGATCTTGCCGCCAGTGCCTGCGGATATCGTCAGGCGGTAAGTGGGATCGACAGCATAGAACCTGGCGACAAGGCTGATATCGTTCTGGACAGGGAAGCGGTATTCCTGCTCGCTGGAAACGAGGGTATTGCCGACATACCAGCCCTCAAAGCCATACCCGCGGTGCGGTACGGCGACGACGCTGGCATAATTCCCCGACAGAAGCGTTTCGTTGCCGTCGGCGGTGCCAAAGAGATCATTGTTGGTGCTGACAGTGACTTCATAGTAAGCCCCGGTAGCATCAGAACCGGAGAGGTCCTCGTCGGCCGCGAGCAGTATGCCGCTGTCGCGCGAAAGCGAATAGTCGGATTCTGAGGCAGCCAGGATCTTGAAGCCGCCGTCCGCATCCGGCGCGTCGCCGGCGAGTTCAGGCAGCTCCGCGGTGAATTCCTCCGCCTCGGAGATATCAACATCATAATAATTGACGACACGGGTGATCTCGCCCGCGTCATATGTGAACTCGTTCACCGCATATGACATTGTGGAGTCTTCTTTAGCGGTGATGTCGACCGTATAGTCGGCGTCGGCCGGCAGGTACACGACCTTCTCGCCGTTTTCATTGAGCGCCGACACAATGCTGCTGCCGTCGACTTCCTGCGGCACGTCGTCAACGATAGACGCGACAAGCGTGGAGCCGTCATAGACATTGACATCGACAGGGCAGTTGACGCGGACGATCCTGTAGGCGCCCGAACTGAACGAGGTGCCCGCCGCCGCGCCCGCATAGTTGGGATCCATGGACTGGAGCCAGGCGAGGCACAGTTCGGGGAAATGCGCGGATGCCATCTGCTCGATGTTCTGAATGAGCGTGGTCGTCAGGTTCGGATGGTTGATCGCGAATTGGAGTATCGTGCCCGCCATAGCCGCAGCGAACCTGCCCATCTGCCCCACGTCATACGAGCGGATGCGGGCCTCTTCAAGGCTTTTCGAAATGTACTCCTTGAGCAAGGCCTCAGTGCTGCGTCCGAGGATTACCCTGCCCAATGTGGATGTGGAAATGATCAGGATGCCTATATTGGATTTGAGCCGCGATTCGAAGCGGCTTTCGAAATTGCTCCATTGTGTGTCGGTGACATCATAATAAAGCTTGAAGAATTCCCGGAAACCCGTCTGGTAATTTTTTACATAATTTGCGCGGGTCTTGATATTCTCTTTGACAAGGCGCGTGAGCATATCATCCAGGAATGCGCTCTGGCTGCGCCTGTTTTTGGCGTCGTTGACTATCGATACGTTGAAGGATGGGGGGATGAGCCTTAGCGTGAAGTTGAGCGCCTTCATTTTGAAATCGTCCACGGTGTAAGGGCTGGACGTGGCGAGTTTGTTGTACATGCTCAGCATTTTGGCCTTCTGGCTTGCGTAGGACGCGCTGTTCTCTGCCGTGGGCAGCAGCTTGTCATAGCCGTAGCGCCCGAAGCCGAGGGCGGACGGCGCCACCTTCGTGACAGGGTCGTTCGGGTTTATGATGTTGAAGATATTCTGGTAAATCGCGCCGTTCCTTATGGACGAGGAGATCTCGCCGGCCGGCGTTTCGAAAGTGTAGGCGAAGAGATTGGAGCGGTCGAGCTTGAGGGAAGAGACTTTGCCGCTGCTGTCAAGGGCGCCGGCGACGAGGTTGGCCACTGCGGCCGCGCGGCTGTAGCCTGTCACCCATACCTTGATATTGCCGCGTATGCCGTTGCTCCTCACATAATCGTCCAGGAAGTCGAGGACCTGCTCCTTAGCCTCGTTGAATCCTTGGTGGGAACCGGAAGAGCCGACCGTGAAATTGCTCGCCCATTCCGAGGCATATCCGCCGCCCCTTACGGCCAGCGCGATCAGCGTGTAGGGCCTGCCGTCGTCGACAATGGTTTTTGTGGCGGCCGCCGCAGCGATGGAGTCGGCAGTGGGCCTGGCAAAATACCATTCGTTGGCCTGGAAGCGCGTGAAGCCTAAGCTGTCCAGAAGGGCGCTGACATTGTGGATCTGCGCGTCATAAGGCCCGCTGGAATCGCTCATCGCGGACCAGGCCAGGATCAGCGACATTGTAGCCAGCTGCGGGCTGTAGGTGTACGAATCTTCCGTGAAATAAGCATCGTCATAATAGAACGTCCCGCGGGCTTCTTGCCCCGCGCCAACGTAGGCGAAGTTGCCGGCAATCTTGCCGCGATCGGGGGCGGCGGCGCTGGCAGGCAGGGCGAACATGGAGAAAACCAGGCAAAAAGCCAGTATGGTACTAAGAGCTCGTTTAAACATGGAACAACCCTCCTCATTAATATTGGTATTGGTGAACAATCACCTTTGGTACATTTCCAGGCCGCGCCGACGCGCCCCGGCAGTGGCAAATGTGCCAATGTCAATGCGATAACGTTTTGTGATTGAGCCTCTGCGGGGGCCGCCGCTGTCCGTGGGGCCGCTGTCGCCTGCGGGGCCGCCGAAGCCGGCCAATGCCGCGGCTGAAACCTTGCTGGCGCTGCCGCTGGGGCAACCGGCACCCGAAGCCGTGACTGCCGCTGTCCGTGGGGCTGCTGTCGTCTGCGGGGCCGCCGCTGGGGCGACCGGCACCCGAAGCCGTGGCTGCCGCTGTCCGTGGGGGCGCTGTCGTCTGCGGGGGCCGCCGCAGCCGGCCAATGCCGCGGCTGAAACCCTGCCGGGACCGCCGCTAGCGGCCGCCGCCCTCCTCCACGTCGACATAAAATCCATCTGCCCCGTCCGCGCTGTCGCCGCCTTCGGCTATACGCAGGCTGCCGTCCACGCAGAAGGCCGGCCGGATGCCGTTAGGCTCGTACACAGCCCCCCCGCCCAAGCTGCCTTCAGGGCCTACGCCCCAGGCGCTGTTCCCATACCACGTATAGGAAGTCCGCAGCCACCAGCTTGCCGCTTCGCCGCCCTTGTAGGCGATGACATGCGAGGGCTCCTTGAAATACTTGAGCGCCCGGCCTTCGACATTCGCCACCGAAGAAGAGGCCTGCCCAATCTCAGTATAAGAAAGCAAAAAAACCTTGCGCACGATTGTCTTCACGTCAGAACCGGCGACGCCAAGGCTTGATTCCGCGGTTATCGTTATCTCCGAATCGCGTATGCTGCCCTTCACTTCCGGCTGCAATGAATCCAGGAAGCTGCCGCACAGATAGGCGTCGATAGACGAGCCCTCATAATACCCCGCATAATCATTGTAGGCCATAGGCGCCTCCAGCGGTTCCTCGCGGAGCAGCAGCACGCTGCCGCCATAGTTCCTCGCCAGGACAAGATAAGGGGCAAAGGCCCCGTCTTCGCTGATATAGACGGTATAGCCGTAGCTTGGGTCCCTGTCATAGGCGATATCGCCGATCTGTAATGCCTTGCCTGAACCGTCACGCATAACGCACCCATACAAAAAAGCCGCAATAAGGCCGAAAACAATCAATAACAGGCAATATTTTGCCATCTTCGCAAGCGCCATAGCAAACCCTCGTGCTGACTCTGAGTGGTGATAGAGGCAAGCCTTTGCGCCAAAAAAAGCCGTCGGCAAGCCACGGGATCCACTCGGATTCGGTATCCGCCCTGTTTAGGCGAGAGGCAAGTGCCGCGTCAATGCAAATGCGCACTGCCGGCGTGCCGCCACAGGACAACAATATTTTAACATAATACATAAAGAATAACAATATCTTGATGGTCGCAGTTTATATTTTCGCTTTTGGCTTTTGGCTTTTGGGAATACAGCCGCTTGCAGGGGGCGCAGCAGGGGATAGGTGCGGGCGGTAAATTCCATCCGGCTGAAGCCGGGGAATTCTCGCATGGCACCTTCCAGCCAGTTGCATATGACGCAACCGGGGATAGGTGCGGAACGGCACCGACGCCATTAGATCATTTGTGGCCGTCGTCGTACTCGTCGCCTTCATCCTCCGCAACCAGCGAGGCAGGCGCCGCAAAACCAGGCTCGTATGCGCCGGCGCCGGTCTGTGCGCCATGCCCGCTGACCACGGCGCGCCCGTCTTCCCCGCAGGGCAAGCTGGCTGCGCCAACGCCGGCCTGCCCCTTGGCGGCGTCCAGTTCTGCCATAATCCGGCCGATGCAGGCGTCGAGATATTTTTTGATGTCGCTGCCCCAAAAGCGCAGGACAGTCCAGCCGAGCCCGCGCAAT
>JAIRSA010000018.1 GCA_031255695.1 Eubacteriales Family XIII. Incertae Sedis bacterium
AAGCTACCAATATTATATATTGGATTCATTGCAAAATCAAGCTTGTTTTTCCGCATTATTCATCTTCTTTACATTTTCAGGCGAATTGCCATAAACCAACGACAATTCAGCCTTTTATACGACTATTTTTGTACGGATCCTCGGCAATGCATCGTAGTCGCCAAAATTTTTAAGGCTATTAAGGCTATTTTGTAATGCCTGACAGGGTCAGTATGGCAAACCGGGCAAAAATAGCCTTCCATTGTACTTGCAGTAGGATATTATTACATGTTTTTTTCACATTTTAGTCAAAGTGTTTTGATTTTTTTAGGAAATCGTGTTAAACTAATAGTAATTGATTGTAAATGAAAATTGGGATTGGGGATGCGCTTCGGCGCGACATACAGCGGGCTTCGGGCGACCCGCCGGCGGACGCGGGCGGCTGGCGGCGATGCGCGCCTGGTTTGTATTAATGAAAAGGTGGGATAAGAGATGAGTGATTACGACGCTAATGATTCAATGCTAGAGCTGTACCTGTTTGAATCCACGACTCTGCTGGATCAATTGGATGAAATTCTTCTTCAATCGGAGCACGACAAAAATCTTTCTTCTGACAATGTCAACGAGATATTCCGCATAATGCACACAATAAAGGGCTCATCCGCAATGATGTCGTTCAATATCATTGCGGAGGTCTCACATAAGCTTGAGGACCTGTTCTTCATTATCCGCGATCAGGGCGGCATCGAAGAGGAGTACTTTGAGGTGCTTTTCGACCTTGTGCTCCGGGTGTCCGATTTCCTGAAGACCGAGGTGGACAAGATACAGCAGGGCGACGATCTTTCGCCGGAGAATTCCGGGCTCGTGGACGAAATCCTGCAGCTGATCGCGGCCATGGAGTCCAGCAGCGGCGCAGCGCCCGCAGCCCCGGCGCGGGGCGGGGCCGCCTCAGGCGGGGCTGCGGCCGAAGCTTCCGGGCAGGAAGCGGCGGCGGGCGGCGCGGGCACGCCCGGCAGCTTCCCGTCCGACGAGGCCATCAGGGAAAGCCTGAAGGAAGGCGAGTCGCTTTACCACCTGCATGTGTATTTCACTGAAGACTGCCAAATGGAAAACATCCGTGCATTCATGCTTGTAAGCAAACTCCAGACCATGGGCGAGATCATACGCATGTCGCCTTACGACCTGGAGTCCAACCCCGACACAGCGGACTATATACAGCAGAACGGGTTCTACTGCTCGTTCATCACGTCGATGCCGAAAGATGCCGTCGAGTCGTCGGCCAAGTCGACGCTGTCTGTGGACACGGTCGCTTTCATGGAGAGCTTCCCTGAAAACATGGGCCCGCCCCCTGCCCCGGCGGCAGGCAAGGCGGCGCCGGCGCCCGCCAAGACCGCAGGGGCTTCAGCCGGTGCCGGCGCGGCAGGCGCCGTGGCTGGGGCGTCGGCAGTCAGCGCGCAGGCTGCGGCGGGCAGCGCACAGGCTGCGGCGGGCAGCGGGGGCCCCGCGCCTTCGGCGCTGCCCGGCGACGCGGCCGCAGCCGCGCCCAAACCTGCCGGCGGCGCCCCTGGCCGCCCCGACGCTTCGGACCAGCCTGCGCACAAACCCGCCAAGCAGAACCTCATAAACGTAGATCTGAACAAACTCGACATACTCATGGATCTCGTCGGCGAGATAGTCATCACCGAGTCGATGGTCTCCGGCAACCCGGATCTCGCCGGCCTGGAGCTTGAGAATTTCCATAAATCCGCGCGGCAGCTGCGGAAGCTCACCGACGAGCTTCAGGACACGGTCATGTCGGTGCGCATGATGCCCGTCGCCACTACCTTCCAGAAGATGCGCAGGATCGTGCGCGACATGGGCAAACAGCTCGACAAGGATGTGGAGCTCACGCTGGTGGGCGAAAGCACCGAGGTCGACAAGACCATAATAGACGCCATCGGCGACCCCCTCATGCACCTCGTGAGGAACGCCATGGACCACGCGATAGAGCTCAGGGATGAGCGGGCGCTCACGCCCAAGCCCCCGACCGGCAGTATCGTGCTGTCCGCGCAGAATGTCGGCGGCGACATCATCATTTCCGTAAGCGACGACGGCAGGGGGCTTGATGCCGAAGGCATACTCGGCAAGGCCCGCGAGCGCGGCATCCTGGCCAAGCCCGAAAGCGAATATACAGAGAAGGAGATCTTCAACCTGCTGATGCTTCCAGGATTTTCCACAAAGGAGAAGGTCACGGAATTTTCCGGAAGGGGCGTCGGCATGGACGTCGTGAAGAAAAACATAGAGAAGATCGGCGGGGCTGTCACGATCGAGAGCGTGAAGGGGCAGGGCACGACCATACTGTTCAAGATCCCGCTGACCCTCGCCATCATCGCGAGCATGGAGATCGAGGCCGGCGGCAACACCTATGCCATCCCCATCGCGAACATACGCGAGTCGTTCAAGGCCACCTCTGAGCAGCTGCTCTCGGACCCTGACGGCAATGAAATGATAATGATCAGGGGCGCCGCCTACCCGATCATCCGGCTGCACAGGATATTCAACATCGAGAACTGCATAACGGCGGTCGAGGACGGGATCCTGCTGCTCGTGGATTCTGGCGACAGGCTTGCGTGCATACTGGCCGACAAGCTGCTGGGCAAGCACCAGGTGGTCGTCAAGCCGCTCCCCAACTACCTCACGTGGTACAACGTGAAGGCCACGGGGATCGCGGGCTGCACCATACTCGGCGACGGGAGCATAAGCCTTATACTGGATGTGCAGAGCATTCTGACGCAATATTAGCAGGGCGGACACGCCCGCCATCCGGCGGGCAGCGGCCACGCTGCAAGGATCAGCAACTGGCGCACGGGCGGGCACGCCTCAGCGGCGGCAGGGCGGACACACCCGCCATCCGGCGGGACGGGGGCCACGCCGCCCCCGCCAGCCACAAGTATCGAGGGTAATGGTATGCTTAAAATCAATGATGACGAATTCAATGTGATCACTACATTCATAAAATCCAACTACGGGGTCGATCTCCACAAGAAGAAGGCCCTGATCGAAGGCAGGCTAGGCAACTACATCCCTGGGCTTGGCTTCAGCAACTACATGGACTACTTCGAGTACGCCAAGCGCGACCGCACGGGCGACGAGCTTGTCGCCCTCCTGAACAGGCTGACCACCAACCACACGTATTTCATGCGCGAGCGCGAGCATTTTGACTTCTACGAAAACCGCGTGCTGCCTTGGATAGACAGGGAGCTGCATACCAAGGACCTGCGCGTGTGGTGCGCCGGCTGCTCCACCGGGCAGGAGGCATATACGCTTGTGCTGCTGACCCTGGAATACCTAGGCAGCGCCGCCCCCGGCTGGGATCACACCATACTCGCGTCCGACATCTCGAACAGGGCGCTGGACACCGCGAAGAATGGCCTCTACCCCAAGAGCGACTTCTCCCAGATGCCGGCCGAATGGGTGAAAAAGTACTTCGTCTCTTACGACGAAAACATGTACTCGGTCAGCGAAAAGCTCAAGAAAAGCCTGGCGTTCAGGCGCTTCAACCTGCTGGACAAGTTCAGCTTCCGCCAGCCATTCCAGACGATCTTCTGCCGCAATGTAATGATATATTTCGATATCCCCACAAAGGACACCCTCATCAACAAATTCTACGACGCCCTCCTGCCAGGCGGCTTCCTTATTATCGGACAAAGCGAATCCTTATCGTCATGCACCCACAGATTTCATTATGTGATGCCATCGGTATACCAAAAATAGATATTGTACATATTGTACCGATTTTCTCCATAATGCACTCAAGTTTTCTTTTGTGTTGCCGATAACCATAGTAAAGGCGCAATACGTGCCATATCAATGATCGGGAGGTAATAAAAATGGGATATTCGGTTGGTTCGGTAAACGGCCTGCTCACTAAAACAGGCATAGGCGGGCTGGCGTCCGGGATGGATATAGACAGCTTGATAGAAAAAATGACTTCTTTGAATAGGCAGCGGATCACGAAGGAGGAGCAGTCTGTACAGAAACTCCTCTGGAAGCAGGATGCTTACCGCAGCGTGAGCAAATCGCTGATCGAGTTCCGCAGCAAATATCTGAACGTGACTTCGCCTACAAATTTCAAAAGCGCATCGCTTTTCAACACTATAAAGGCCTCCGTCGACTCCGGCGTCACCGCCTTCACGGCGACTGCGACGGGCGAGGCGTCGGCCGGCAAGATGTATGTCAACAGCATCGAGCAGCTGGCCTCCAGCACCAAGATCACGAACAGCACGAGCGTGTCGAAACCGCTTGAAGGCAATATGGACATCACCGGCGCCATCGACGCGCTCCAGGAGATCGAGAACGATCCGTCCAAAATGCGGAGCTTCCTCGTCGATCTCGATGGCCAGAGCAGGCTCATAGTCATCGACAAGGACTTCGCCGACGACCTGAGGGCCCAGTCCGGCACCATAAACGAGCAGTTCGAGAAGAGCCTGCAGAAGCTCCTGAACCTAAACTTCAACGGCACGGAAAACCCGCCCGCAGGCAGCGAGAGGATAAACGTCACTGTCGATTCGAGCGGCAAGATAAGCATGGAGGCATTGCCTAGCTCCAAGATCACGATAAAGGCCACGGGGAACGAGGCAAGCCACTTGGAAACGCTCGGATTCCTCGGCTTCAGCGATGGCCAGTCGAGCAAGGTCAATACCTCGAAGTCCATCGCGGACCTCGCGGGCAGCCTGGGGATCGGCGCTCTTGCCGCCGATTCGAACGGCAAGTACCGCTTCAGCATCAACGGCAAGAACTTCGAGTTCGATCAGAACCAGTCGATGGATGACGTGATGATGGCCGTCAACAACAGCACTGCCGGCGTCACGCTTTCATACTCGGAGATAACGGACAAATTCAGCCTGGTCTCCAACAACTATGGCTCGTGGGGGATCACTACCGGCGATATCGGCGGCAACCTGATGGATACGCTTTTCGGCACGGCGAATGCCACCACCACGAATGGGACGAACGCCGTGGTGTATATCAACGGCTCTCGGGTGGAACGCAATTCCAACGACTTCACTGTAGACGGCGTCCGCCTTTCGCTCAAATCCACGCTCAACGCCGGCGGGGCGACGCCTCCGGCGCCCGAATCCGGCTCTGCCGTGACGCTGTCGCCTGACTCGGAGAAGCTGTTCGATGCTGTCAAGAAGTTCGTCGAGGACTACAACGGCATGATCACTTTCATGAAGGGGCTCCCGAAAGAGAAGGTCTACGGCTCTTACGAGCCACTGACCGACGCGCAGAAGGCGGAGATGACTGAGGGCCAGATCAAGCAGTGGGAGGAAAAGGCGAAGTCGGGCATATTGTCGGGCGACTCCCTTATCACCGGGCTTGCGTCGTCCATACAGGGGGCTCTGCTGAATACTGTCGGGCCTAACGGCATCGGGCTGTACAGCCTCGGCATACGGACGGCCGGCTGGGCGGAGAACGGCAAGCTCACGCTGGACGAGGACGCGCTGAGGGCGGCGCTGGACAATAACCCGGACGAGGTCCGCGCCCTGTTCACGGAGCCTGACAAGGGGATTTCCCTCAAGCTCGACAAGATCATCGACGATGCGGTCAGGACCACCGGCGTCAAAGGCACGCGCGGCAGCCTGATCGAGATGGCCGGCTACGCATCCACCAGTTCGGACACAGAAAACGGGATAAGCCGCCAGATAGACAGCTACAACAAGAACATCGACATGCTCAAGTCGCAGCTTGAGAAGGAGGAAAGCAGGCTGTGGAACCGCTTCTCCGTGATGGAATCGGCGCTTGAGCGCCTCAACTACCAAAGCGGCATATTGTCGCAATACTTGGGGAATAACCAGTAATAATACGGGACAGACCGCAGCGGGGCGCAGCCAGTGGCGATAGCAGCTGGTAATACGGGGGCCAGGGCCTCCGGGGCACATGCCCGTGCTGCTTTCAATAGTAACACAAGCAATACGGGGACCAGGGCTTTAACGGACCGGCACAGCCCTGGCGGCCGCACAGACAGGTGCGACCCGCAGCCATTATATATTATGATATGAGGAGGTATCATGCAGAACAACGTCTACGCACAATACAAGGCAAAATCGCTCGAAACGCTTACCAACGGCGAGATTATCGTCAAGCTTTTCGAAGAGGTATCCAAACAGATCAGCACCGCTATATTCCTTACCAACCAGGGCGAGCACGTAAAGGCCTTCAACTGCATCGTCAAGGCGCAGAAGATCATATCAACGCTGACATTGTCGCTCGACATGAACTATGGGATATCGCTGCCGCTTAGCGATCTTTACGACTTCCTGCATGGAGAGCTCGGAAAGGCCGCGGCCAACAAGGACACTGCGCTCATGAAGACGCTGCTTTCCCTGGCCGACGAGCTCAAAGTCACCTTCCGGCAGGCCGAAAGGCAGGCCAGGGCAGGCAAGTACTGATGGGCGGCGGGCTTACCAAGGAGAGCTATCTCGCCCGTAAGGAGGGCATCCTGAACAGATGCCTGGCCCTGACGCAGGATTTCTATAACAGTATAGAGCGCCCTGAGGCGCTTGAGAGCCTGCTTGGCCAGCGCATGGAAGCGATCGAGGAGCTTGCGGAGCTTGAGCAGGCCTTGGGCAGCGGAGCAGACCTCGCCATCTCCAAATGCGAGTTTGACCGACTTAACAACAAGCTTTCGCTCGTGCTCGACCTGGACAACAAGGCTTCTGCCGCATTGGCGGAAGCGCGGGACAAGCTTCTGGAATCCATGAAGTCCAACACCGCCGAGCGCAGGCTGCTACAGTACAGCCCCGCCGAGCCCGAGATGGGCCGGCTGATGGACCAAAAGGAATAGGGGCGCAGGCGCACAGAAGACACAG
>JAIRSA010000060.1 GCA_031255695.1 Eubacteriales Family XIII. Incertae Sedis bacterium
CCGGGCAACGGCGCGCGCGCCCCGGATCAGAGCGCACCACTGGCCACGATAGACAGTTCTGCGGAGCCGGTCCCGATGACTGCCGGCGCGGTACAGCCGGCAAGCCTGCCATTCAGCGATGTGCCGGAGTGGGAATGGTACGCCGAGGCGGTACGCTTCGTCTATGAAAGGGGCTACTTCGTAGGCACTGGGGCCCAGCTCTTCTCGCCTGACGCCGCAATGACCCGCACCATGTTCATTACCGTGCTGGGCAGGCTGGCCAAGGCTGACATAAGCGCTTATACGACATACAGTTTCGCGGACGTGGTGGCGGGAGAATGGTACGCCGGATATACGGAGTGGGCCTACCGGACAGGGGTGGCCAAGGGGATAGGCAAGACATTCTTCGGCCTGTATACCCCTGTGACCCGTGAGGAAATGGCCACTATGCTCTATAACTACGCCGGGATTTCGGGGCATGACGTCACCACCGCTACGGGCGCGGCCATGGACTATATAGACAATGAGAACATTTCGGATTGGGCGCGGCCCGCAATGGAATGGATGACGGCCAATGGCATAATACAGGGCAAGCCCGGCAACTTCCTCGATCCTGCCGGCCCTGCGACCAGAGCCGAAGTGGCGGCCATCGTCATGCGCTTCGCGGCGATTGCAGGGTCAGAGCGATAGGGCGCCCCGATAATGGGAAATGCGGATATACGTTATAGCATTAGCGGAGACGACTATGGCAGACAAGCTTATTGAGAATGGAATAACACAGGCGGAGGGTGCGGCGCCGGTCCCCGGCAAGGCCGCGCCGCCGCCGGATATGGCGGCTGCCGAAGGCGCAGCGCCAGCCACGGCTGACGCCGCCGGAATGGCTGATGCCGCCGAAGGCGCAGCACAGCCGATGTCAGCCACGGCTGACGCCATCGAAGGGGTGGATGCCGCTGCTGACGTCGCCTCTGCCGAAGGCACGGCGCCAACCATTGCTGACGCCCACGGAATGGCTGATGCCGCTGCTGACGCCGCCTCGGCCGAAGGCACGGCGCCAGCCACGCCAGAGGCCCCAAGCGGCAGGAAAGGCCGGATAGCCTTGATATCGGCACTGATCGTGGCCCTCGCCCTCGCCGTATTCGGCGGATGGCAGTATGCCGAAAACACAAGGCTCGAAAAAGAGCTGGAAAAGCTCGACACGACATATACAGAGGCCTACCGTTACGTAAATTCCTTGACCGTGCCGCGCTTCGAGGGCATGGTGGCGTCGGGCGAGGACTTCCTGGTATCGATCGGGCGGCCCAGCTGCCCATATTGCAGGGAGATGGACCCGGCATTCGTGAGGCTCGTCCAGGAATTGGAGATGACGGAGGATATATATTACCTAAATATCGCCAGGATACACGGGGATCAGGAGCTGTGGCCGAAGTTCAAAGAAAAATACGGTTTCTTTTACACCCCTGCCTATGTGCACTATGCGGGAGGCGAAGTAGTCTCCGCAATGGACGGCGATTTTACAGAGGACGATCTGAGGGACTGGCTAATCGACAATGGCGCTAAATAATTATGGGCTGCGTGAAAATATAAGGTTTATACAAGCCGGATCCAAAGGCTATTTTCGCGCGGCGGCCCAGGCGGGCGATACCCTACTGGCCCTTTTCCCTGCGGTTCCAGCCGCATAGCGACGTGAAAGGGGGGATGCCTATGAAATTGTCAAAGACATAGGCGTTGTTTTTTGCAATACGTATCTGACAAATCTAGAATGACTATCTCAATTGCAAATCTGCCTGAATCAGACGGAGGTTCTTTGTATACCGCAGGGGCGCGGAAGCGATAAATGCAATAGCTTTTGCGTATCGTCCATGCGGCCGAAGACATGCCGCCATATAACTCAGCAAACACTATTTTTTGCTGCTTGCCAGAAGCAGCATCTCTTAGCTATACAGCCCAGCGGCCCAGCCGGCGCCCCTTTGCCTGCATGGGATTGCTTCTGCTGCCTGTTTGGCGCGGCACACTGTGTGCGCCAGAAGCGGCATTCTCGCTATACAAGCCCAGCCGGCGCCCTTTCGCCTGCATGGGATGGCTTCTGCTGCCTGCTTGGCGCGGCACACTGTGTGCGCCATAAGCGGCGGCCGCTATAAATAGTGGGCTTTATTTTATTGATTTAAAGCACTAAAACAGAAAGTACTAAACAGATAGAAGGAGGGTAATTTAGGATGCGAAGGGTAAGTTTGAAACGGATTTTGGCCATATTCACTTCTTTGGCGCTTGCCGTCACATATATCCCGCTTACGCCGGCCTCACAGATCCTGCCGGTGGAGGTGGATACCGCCCTTGCGGGCGTGGCAGTGCCAGTAGGCGAGGAAATATACAAGGACACCACAGGCAAATACTCATTTGCGGAGCGCGCCGCAGACCTGGTGTCGCGCATGACCGCCATGGAGAAGGCCTCCCAGGTGATCGGCTCCATGTCGTCTGCCATCCCCAGGCTGGGCGTGGCGCAGTACCAGTGGTGGAACGAGGCGCTGCACGGCTTCGCTGTGTCAGGCGGTTCGGGCGGCGTGGGGGTGACCCCATATCCCGCGCTCACCGACGGCACATCGTACCCCCTGAGCAACGCGCTCGCCTCCACATGGGATCCGGAACTCTATTACGAGGAGGCGGTACAGATATCGGACGAAATCCGCGAGCGCGCCTTGGAGAGCAAGTACAATCTGACAATGTACTCGCCAACGGTCAACCTGCAGAGGGATCCGCGTTGGGGGCGCAATGAGGAAGGCTACAGCGAGGACCCATATCTGACAGGCATCATGGGCGATGCCTTTGTCAAAGGCCTTGAGGGCAAGGATTTCGCGACAGGCGCGATCCTCGACGGCAAGGGCTACAAAAAAGCAGTCAGCACGATCAAGCATTATACGGCTAACAATAGCGAGAACAACCGCACGGGCCCGCTGAACGGCGGGGCGATAGAGGGCGGCGCGGCCAATGTCGATCTGCGCGCGCTGCGTGAGTACTACACGGCCCCATACCGCAACATAGCCCAGTCGGCAGACGTGACCTCGGTCATGACTGCGTACAGCACGGTAAATGCGGTGCCGGTCTCGCTCAGCAGCTATATTATGGATACATTGTTGCGGCAGACCTTTGGGTTCACCGGATATATCACATCCGACTGCGACTCTGTCGGCGCAATAATGAACCATAATTATGTAAACCCATATACAGAGAAACTGGCTACTGTGTCAGAGGCTTTCGCGCAGGCGTTGGCCCACGGCGAGGACCTTGAGTGCAGTGCCGCCATAGCCACGTCGAACGGCAGCTACTGGACGAACATGCACACAATGCTGGCGGAGGAGCCGCAGACGGACAAGGGGAAATTCACCGAGAACCAGCTTGACGTGTCGGTCTGGCGCCTTATGAAGACGCGCATGGAGCTGGGCGAATTCGACTCGGATAACCCCTACGAGGCAGAGGGCAAGGCGCGCCTCGCGGCAGGGCTTGGCGGCGAATATGTAAAGGGCAAGCCCGGACAGACCCAGGCCCGCCTGGACATGGCTGACAAGATCACGGAAAAGACTGTCGTCCTGCTGAAGAACAGCAAAGCCGCGCCAAGCGACGCCGACAGCCTCCTTCCCATCAAAGCCATACCAGCGAGCTACACGGATGAAGCGCCGTACAAGGTAGCCATAATAGGGCAGATGGCGCAGAACACCTGGTTTGGCCAGTATTCGTCAACCGCTTCCTCGACTGACCCCACGCAGTCGAACTTCATCAGTATCGAGAAAGGCATCAAAGACGCCTTTGAAACCAAATACGGCGACAGGGTGGAGGTGGCCTATTACAGGGGCTTCACCGATTCGGCTGCCGCAAACGCGCTGGATTCGCTGAAGACGCTCAGTGAAGATGACCTGGCAGCGGCAGCAGCAGCGGATCTCGCGATAGTGGTAGTGGGCACCAACAACACAACCAATGCTGAGGGGCGCGACAGGGCTACCATAGACCTGCCTGGCGCGCAGTCGCAGCTCGCGTCGGCTGTGGGCAAGGCCAACAGCAACACCGTGGTAGTCATCGAGAGCTGCGGCCCGGTACAGGTGGAGAGCTTTGAAGGCGATGTGAAGTCCATACTGTGGGCGGCATTCGGCGGCCTCAGGCAGGGCGTGGGCTTCGGAAAGGTGATCACCGGCGACGTGAACCCGTCGGCTAAAACACAGCAGACATGGTACAAGAATGTCAGCAACGACGGCCCGTCCGACCTCACGAGCATATACGACTACAATCTATATGCCACAGAGGGCAGCAAGGGCCGCACATACATGTATCATGTCAATGATGTGTCGTACCCATTCGGGCACGGCCTCAGCTACACGAGTTTCGAATACGGCGATGTAAGCCTTGACAGTGCAAGCTATGATGCATCCGACAACGGCGAGGCGACGGCGGAATTCACGGTCAAGAACACTGGCGCAACCGCCGGCGAAGAGATCGTGCAGCTCTATGTCACCCAGCCGGGGAAGGACGATCCGACCAAGGAGCAGCCCAAGCGGAGGCTGATGGGCTTCGACAAGGTGGCGCTTGCCCCTGGCGAGGAGAAGACAGTCAGCATATCCGTCAATATAGAGGATCTGGCCTTCTATGACGTCGAGGACGACAAGTACGTCGTAGAGCCGGGTGCCTATAGGTTCGAGGTGGGCGCGTCAAGCGCTGATATAAAGAAGACGGCAGATTTCATCGTGACTGGCGCCATAAAGCCGGTCCCGGCGACTGTGACATTCTACCCGAACCAGATCATGAACGGGATCGATGACGCTGATCTGGGCATAGGCGAGAGGATCGTATTCAGCGTAGGCGCAGAAATACAGCCGAGGCTTGCTGTAGCGATGAACGACGAGAGCATATATGGCTGGATAGTAAAGGACAACATACCGGCCATGGATGCGGGCCTGCTGAAGGCTGAAATAAAAGAGACGCCGCTGCCTGCTGGGGCGTCAGTAAGCTATGAGTCAAACCGCCCGGCGGTTGTGGAAGTTGACATTGATGGAAAGATCAAGGCAGTCGCGCCTGGCGTCGCCACCATCACGGCGACCGTGACATATAACGGGGAGTCGGCGACAGGCGACTTCGTGGTGGCTGTGGCTTCCGATGTGGCGCCAACGGGCATCACGGTGGAAGATGAAAGCATTGGCTATGACAAGGAGATCAAGAGGTATGCGGTGACTGTACCGGATACAGATGACGCGGCGCCTGGAAACGTAGAGGCTACAGCGGCGGCTGGCAGCACATGCGATATAACCCAGGCTGCGGGTGTGCCGGGCAAGGCAGTGGTCGAAGTCACGCATGATGAGACAGGCGCGCAAGACCAGTATCTGGTCGGCTTCCTGAGGGCGCCGAGGGCGACGAAATTTACAAGTGGCAAGATAGAGACGCTGAAAGACGGCGACACTGATTACACGGACAATGCCGCTACATGGAGTACGCTGAACCCATCGTCAGGAACGCTGAGCTACACGAATGACGGCGTAGCCATAAGGCTGGAGCAGGGCACATTCGCAAAGCCGCAGAAGCCTCAGAACGTGCTTATGCAGGAGGCGGCCGGAAACTGGGTGGCCAAAACCCATCTGTCCCTTTCAAACGCCTTCACCGTGGCCGGCCAGCAGGCGGGGCTCATAATGTATGACGACGATAAAAACTACATCCGCTTCGTATGCGAGGCGGTGGCGGGCGCCAGCAGCCCCACCATCACGATGCGCGTATACCAGGCGATCAACGGGGATGAGACCCGCGTCTATACGGCATCGATACCGGGCGGCACCGACGAGATCTATCTGCAGGCCCAGAAGGACGGGCGGGCCTACCGTTTCGCCTACTCCTTCGACGACGAGGTCTGGACGAGGGCCAGCACGCAGATCCCGGTGATCGCGGACATGGCCATACCGCAGATCGGGCTTTGGGCGAACAACGGCGACACGGCCAGCGCGCCTGCCGTGACGGCCACCTACGAGTACCTGGAGATGTATGACCCAGCCATGGTCAATCCCAGGCTCACCGGCATAACGATGGATAGCGGCAGCGGCCCACAGAGCCTTACGGGATTCGCCCCCGAGATCTTTGACTATAGGTTCTCGATAAAGAATGAGGCGGGAGAAACAGTGATATCCAGCCCGCCGGTAATAGCGGCCACTGCCGACGCCGCCTACGACGTTGAGGTCACGAATGCCGGATCGCTGCCAGGCAAGGCGGTGATAAAGGTACAGAGCGCTGTGGCCACCATGTACTATTATGTGGTCTTCGACGAATCCCCCACCGAGACGACATTTGTGGCAGGGGCGAAGGATGACAAGTGGTCCGTGGTGAAACCGAGCGATCCGCCTGCCTATAGCCTCGAGAAGGGGCGCGGCCTGAAGCTGACCATGGCCGGCACGAACATGCAAGGGGCAGCTGCAGGGTACAGTGATCTCTTCATACGCCCAGGCGGCGGCCCAGGCTGGGAGATCATCGCAAAGGTCTACTACCCAGCCGCGCCTACTGTGAACTATCAGTCCATGGGCCTTTACGCGTGGCAGGACGACAACAACTATTTCGGCATTGACGTGAGGGGCTACAATGGGGCGCAGCGCGCATATATCACCACTGAGAAGAACGGGGCGGCAGCTACCGCGAACGTCCAGCTCCCCGCTGAGGCGACGGCCGACGACGGCTCCCTGACCCTGTACTATAAGATCACGCGCAGGGCCGACACGTACACCGCCGCATACGCATACAAGGATCCGAGCGTGGATGATAATTTCATCCCGATTGGTATGCCCAGCGAGATCCATCTCGTGGATCCGCAGATTGCGCTGCTGGCGGCCACAAACACATCCCCAGTCGATGTGTACTGCGAATACATCGGCTATACAAACAACGGGAATTTCCCTGTGAATGGCGGTGCGGCGGGGATGCTCGGCTGGGCTCTCGGCAATGCGGTGAGCACCCTGAGTGATTCCATACCCGACAAGACGGACAAAGATATCGTCTTTGCGGTCCCGCATGGCTATGACGTGGTCATTTCGGGCGGCGGGTCCTCGGTGGCGGCTGACGGCAAGGTCACGCAGGGCAGAAACGACACGACTGTCGCGCTCACCTTCAACGTGGCCGGCGAATTCGGCAGGATGAGCAGCTTTACCAAGCAGGTCACGATAGAAGGGACAGGCGGAGGCGGGGCCGTAACGCCGACGACGCCTTCGCGGCCGGGATCCGGAGGCGGCGGGGCTGTCACTACGCCTAGCGCGCCGGCGGACACGACGGCGCCTGACGGCACGTCAAGCGGGCCACAGCCCGTTTCTGGCCCCTTGGCGGCCTACTCTGACGGCGCGGCCGTAGCTGCCTGGGCCCAGGAATACTTCGCAAGGCTCATAGCCGAGGGCGTCATATCAGGGCGCACGGACGGCACCCTTGACCCGAAGGGCGATGTGACCAGGGCAGAATTCACGAAGATGGTGGTTTCCGCGCTCAAGATCACCGCAGGCGACACAGCCAAGACATTCAGCGCGGACGTGAGGGAAGGCGACTGGTACAAACAGTTCGTGGATATTGCCTCGTCAAGGGGGATCGTCCAGGGCCTTTCCGACGATTACTTTGGCGCCGGCGACAAGATCTCGCGCCAGGATCTCTGCGTGATGCTCTTCCGCGCGGCTGCCGGGCTCGGCGTGTCGATGCCTGCCGACGGCGCTGCGGCCTTCCCGGACGACGCGCAGATCGCCGACTACGCAAAATCAGCGGTGAACGCGATGAAACTGGCGGGCATAGTGAGCGGGCGCACAGACGGCACTTTCGACCCGCGCGCCTACGCCTCGCGCGAAGAGACAGCGAAGATCATCTGCGGGATCCAGGACTATATCGCTTCCCTGAGCGCTGCGCCGGCCACTGACGAGGCCAGCGATGCGGATGCGGAAGCCGATGCGGACGCGGCTTCAGACGAAGCGGCGCCTGGCGAAGAGGCTGGTTCCGATGAGGCTGCGGCAGGAGACACTGCGGCCTAGGCCGGCGCTGCCGAAGGCGGCGCACTAGCGCCCTAGGCGGAGGGTTTCCGCCTAGGCGGCACATGCCTCCATATAAGCGAAATGAAAAGAGCCCCGCCCGCGCTGCCTCGAATGGCGGCGCGGGCGGGGCCTTTCTATGGCATCGGCAGCTGCGGCGCGGGCGGCCCATGTCTATTGGCGCCCGCGGCCCACAGCGCGCGCCGCCGGCAGCCGGCCACGGCGGCGGAGCGCGCCGGACAGCTGCCGATGTGCCGGCTGCGCTGGCGGCGTGCGCTGGGCGGCTGCCGATCAGCCGCCGCTGCTGCGGTGCCGCTCCCAGGCCTCAGGATCCAGTATCAGCGATTCAGCGCGGATTATCCCCTTAGGCGCTTCTGCCGCTGCGGCATCAAGGACATAGAAGAGCTCGCTGATATTGCCGGGCCAGTCGTAGTCATGCAGGCGGCGCAGCACGTCGGCGCGCAGCGGCAGGTAGGGCCGGCCGCGCCTGGCCGCGATCTTCTTCAGGAACGACAGCGACAGCTCGCCTATGTCGTCGCGGCGGTGGCGCAGCGGCACCGTGGCGACGGTGATGACGCTCAGGCGGTGAAGCAGCTCGCGGTGGAAAAGATCGTCGTCGGTCATCTGGATGATGTCATTTTCGGTGGATGAGATTATGCGGCTGTCAAAGGCAATGCTGTGCGGCGTGTCCATGCTGGTGTAGGCGGCCTTGACCAGGACGCGCAGGAGCGCCATCTGGCTTTCGTTCGAAAGGCAGCCGATTTCATCCAAATATATGCTCCCGTGATTCGCGATTTCGAAATTCTTATCCTGATCCGGGAGCTCGTCTTCAGCGGGTTCGTCATGAAAGCCAAATATCTCGTTGTTGAAAAAATCCGTAGCGACGGATTTGCATTCTATTGAGCGGAAAGGACCGAAGCCGCGCGAACTTTCGTAGTGTATCGTCTGGGCCAAGATCCGCTTGCCGGTGCCGTATTCACCGACAATGAGCACGCTGCTGTCGGACTTGGCGGCGCTGCGCGCGTCATGCAGCATTTTGAGAAAATCAGGCGCCCTGCCGATCAGGTTATAGAACAGGCGGTCATGGGTCTTGTTTTTTCCCCTCCCGTCGATGTAAGCTTTAAGGGGTCGTAGATTGTTTTCTGCTTGCACTTTTCAGATCTCCTTTGTTTGCGGGCAGCTTCATGTCATATACTGTTAATACTGTTCTCCGACTAAAATCATAGCATCTTTGCGGTTGGTTTGCCGCCCCGCGCCCTCGCCGGAGCGCCGGCCGCGCCGTTGGCATGGCTGGCTTTACTGGCTGCGGGACACAACAAAACTAACGCCCGATACGTGCATCGGCCTGGACGCGGCGGGTTGACACGCCTGGCGTGTGCCAGCCAAATTTTGGATTGGAATCAGGAGCAGCTTGTAATATGAATATACACGATAATTCAACAATTGTAAAGCGATTTAGGCACAAAAATACTATTTCGATTGATAAAAAATTTCATAATGGCAATTTGGTAACGCAAAATGGTAATTTATATGTTTGTGATTGAGAAACTGGCAATATGAGGGCTTGGCGGCGCCCGCCGCCCCCGGAGGCCAGGCCGTGACGGCCGGCCAGCAGGTGTGGAAGCCGGGGCGGCCGGCCAGCGGCCGTGAAAGCCCCAGCTGGGACATCGGCAAGCGGGTGGGCGAAGGCCGGGCGGGGCGTCGGCGCATCTACGCGCCAGCGGCCGCCCCGCCATCGCAATCCCGCCCCCATCGGCCGCTTGCCGCTAGCGCCGCCGGCAGGCGACGGCCTCTATCTCGACGAGGGCGCCCTTGGGCAGGGCCGCAACCTGCACCGCCGAGCGGGCCGGCAGCGCGGAGGTGCCGAAAAAGCGCGCGTACACGGCGTTCATGGCGGCGAAGTCATTGATGTCGGCCAGGAAGACGGTGGTCTTCAGCACACATGGGAGATCGGCGCCGGCAGCCTCCAGTATGGCCGCCACATTCTTCAGGCACTGCGCCGTCTGCCCTTCGATATCGGCAGCGGCGAATTCCCCGGTTGCAGGGTCGATGGGGATCTGGCCGGACGTGAATATGAGATCGCCGAAAACGTTGGCCTGCGAGTAAGGGCCGATCGCTTCCGGCGCGCCGAGGGTGTTGACAGTTTCTTTCATATTGGACTCCTTTCTAGTTGGGCTACTTTCTAGATGCGACAGTATAACAACAATAATAATACAACTTTACAGGAACTATATTGCATTTCTGTTACAATTGGGATATACTTTAATTACAAGCATTAAATGTTCATTTGTTTCCATGATGTATTTGCAAACCCCTGCTGTATTGTGGGGTTTTCAAAGGTACCCCAGGGCATGCCGGCCCCACGCGGGCGCACGGGCCTCGTGCGGCGTTCGCGCGGCGGGCCTGCCTTGGCCAACAAGGATCTGCCGGTTTGGGCTTTGCAGCCCCACTGCCGGGTGACGCCGCTTAGGCGCGATGCTCCTTGCTACACTGGGGCGCCGCTTTAGCGTCCGCGATGCCTGGCAGCTGTCTGGCTGCGTTTGTTCCGGCAGGAAAAAACGAAGGAGTGAAACCAATGCTAAAAAAAAGGATCATTGCTGTGGCCACTGCCCTCTTGGTGGCATACGCGCCGATTTTGCCGTTCTCCCAAACGGCCTTCGTATCGGCAGCGGACGATGTGTTCATGAGCGAATTCGCTGGGGCCTTCCAGCCGAAGCCCGCGCATGACTATCAAGACTACCGGCTCGACGCGGGGCAGCGTGTCGAGGACATCATCTCCAAATTGACCCTGGAGGAGAAGGTGTCGTTTTCTGCGGGGAGCAGCGCGCTGATACGCCTCGGCCTCAACGGCGGCAGGGGCGGCGGCGGCGAAGGCCTGCACGGCGTCGCATGGGACGCCCAGGCGACGGTCTTCCCGAATTCCCTAGGCCTGTCCCAGAGCTGGGACAAGGACCTCTTCGCCAAGATAGGCGAGGCGATCGCGAATGAGTCGCTTGCCGCAAGCATCAGCGCGGCCGGCCGGCTCACCCCTGTGGTGGACCTGCTGAGGGATCCGCGCTATGGGCGCGCGTACGAGACCCTCGGCGAGGACGCCTACCTGACAGGCAGCCTAGCGACGGCGATGGCGGCCGCGATGAACGCCAGGACGGATGAGGGCTATCAGCAGTTCATGCCCATCCTGAAGCATTTCCTGGCATACAACGCGGAGATCAACAGGCTGTGGATCCCCAGCTCGCTCACGCCGAGGACGACGAACGAGTACTATATCAAGGCCTTCAAATACCCCGTGGAGGCCGGGGCATCCAAGTCGCTGATGAACTCCTATCCAGTGGTCAGCGGCAAGCCCGTGTCCGTGCACCCGCTGCAGCACGACCTGCTCTACGACTGGACGCCTGACTACAGGAGCAAGGCGCAGGGCGGCGACGGCGCCACAGGGCATTACGAGTACACGACGACCAACGACTATGGCAGCGGATCCAGCATGTTCGTCCACAGCCAGCGCTATTTCGCCGACGACGCCAACGGCCGTGTGCTCGGCATAGCGCAGGGGACCAAGAACGGGCAGATGGGTTGGAGCTTCCGCGACTATGGCTCGCAGACCGGCCTGCAGTACGAGGCCCTGGCGCGCGGCATGGCCGACGAGAAGGACTTCGAGGAGAACGCGCGCCGCAGCCTGACCATGGCCCTGCGCCTCGGCGACCTGGACCATCTCGGCATACAGAGCCCCTACCTGAAGGATCCCAAAGCCACGTACGGCCCGGACCGGGCGTACCAGATGGAGAGGAACAAGGGGCTGGCCTTGCGGGCATCGCAGGAACAGATAGTGCTGCTGAAAAACGACGGCATACTGCCGCTCAATGGCGGTACTGTGGGAAAAGTGGCCCTGCTCGGCCCGCTCGCCGACCAGATACTGAAGGACTTCTATTCCGGGAGCTACAAATACCGGATCACCATCAAGGACGCGCTGATCAACAAACTCGGCAAGGATAATGTGGCATTCAGCCGCGCCGTGGACACGGTAGCGATAAGATCCGTATCCGAAAATAAATATCTCGTGAACTATAACAACGGCTATATAGCGCCGGGAAGCGCCGGCGGCGAATCCAGTTTCTGGGGCCCCCCGACTACGGTCAAGGGGACGGCTGTCAGCGTCGACGGGGAACCCGCTTCGGCGATCAGCCTCAGCAATACTGACGACGTGAAGTACCTGTACGAGGTCTATGACTACGGCTCCGGCAACAAGCTGCTCCGCACGCCGATCAACGGCAGGTATGTACAGGTGACGAACATCGGCGCGAGCATACCGAACACGATGATCAACAACACCTCCGCGCCCGGCGAGGGCAACCTCGACGAGACGGCAGGCGGGCAGAACCTGAATTTCTCGAACTTCCAGAAGTTCCGGCTTGTCCCGACGGCAGGCGGCCACACAGCCATATACCACATGCTGTCGGGCGACGGCATCAACGGCGGCGTGGGCATGGCCTATGATGTAGACGACGAGGACATCAACAGGGGCAGCTACCTGCAAGTCAAAGACGGGCATGTGGTCCCGGACATCGAAAATACGAACGGCCCCTACATGAGCGAGTACAATGTGGAATCGCCGGTCGACAGCGTGAAGGACGATGGACAGATCGACGATCTGCCGGACAACAGCTTCGAGTTCGACTTTGAGTACGTGCAGTACTCGACGCAGGCGGCCCAGGTGGCCATAGCCAGCGCCGGCCAGGGCGCACCCATCATACTCGTGCTGGGCTATGAGCCGCATCTGAACGCCAGGGAGGCCGTCGATCTCTACGAGACGGGCCTGAGCGGGCAGCAGATGGCCCTCATAGACTATGTCACAGGCACCCTGGGCAGGGAAGCCATACTCATAGTCAAGACGGGCAACCCGATGGCCATAGACAGGGCGGTATACGAAAACCCGAAAATCAAGGCCATACTGGAGATCGGCGACACCGGGCAGGAGGAAGGCGCGGCCATAGTGAGCGCCCTGTTCGACGACGGCTACTCCATAAAGGACCCTGCCGACTGGGAACCCAAGATGGAGTACCATAACGTGGGCACGCGGTGGCACCACAAATACGACGCATATCCGGGCTATATGAAAAGCGGCGGGATCGAGGCATATTCGCCTGCGGGGCGCCTCTCCGCCACCTGGTACGACGGCGTGGATCAGATGATAGGCGCCAGCGAGGAGCACCCGCCTGCATCCTACGTGTACCCGGATTACAGCGAGGCAGAAAATGACAATATGAGCAATATGAACGGCACGATCAATACGGGCCTTCTCACCTACGACATCATCAAGGGCGAGAGGACCTACCAATACCTCGACGATGAGCCGCTGTTCGCCTTCGGCTACGGGCTCACATACACGGACTTCGTGTATTCGGACGTGCAGGTGAGCGCGATCTCCGACAACAAATTCACGGTCAGCGGCAAGGTAAAGAATAACGGCCCGGTAAAGAGCGACGAAGTGGTCGAGGTCTACAGCTCCTTCGCCGGCACGTCGTCGCGCATCGTCCAGCCGAAAAACAGGCTGATCGCCTACGACCGCCTGCTGGCGATAAAACCCAGCGAAGAGAGGACATTCAGCTTTACTGTGGATCTCAAAGACAAGCTGGGCGTTTGGGATGTCGAGACGGGCAGCCTGATTGTAGAGCCAGGCGCATACACGATCAAGGCCGTGCCTTCCTCTGACACTGCGGATTTGGGAACAAACTACACCACCCTGAATGTCACCACCTCGAACGGCGGCACGGCTGCTGCCGCGCGCAGCCTGAACAAGCTGACCTTCGCCGAAGACTTCGACGACTACAGCAATGTAGGGGGCAAGGTGGACGATGTGGAGATGGTATCGACATCCATAGCCTATGGCTCAAATACCGCCGTCCAGTTCAGGAAGGACGGGGCGTGGATAAGCTTCAAAGACGTAAGCTTCAGCGCCGCGCCGGCCCAGATCACCGTGCGCCTCGGCGCCGACAGGGCCGGGACGCTCAGGATCTACGCAGCGCCGACAGGCTCCACTGACATCGGCGGGACGGAGATCGCCTCGATAGATCTGCAGGACACCCGCCCCGGATCGCCAGGCGCGCCGGGCCAGGGGATAGGCCCTGTAGGCAGATACCCAGGCAGCCCTGATGGGCAGGATACCGCAAGCGCCTATGTCAAGCCGGATTGGCAGAATGTCTCCGTGCCTGTGGCAGGGCTTGCCCCAGGCAGCTATGACATCTATGTCGAGACAGACGAGCGGGGATCGGTGGTGGAATGGCTGAAGTTCGGAGCTGCACACGAGGAGGCCGCCAGCGTGTCGATCTCGCAGGTGTATTCGCAGGATTCCATAAGGGAAACCGGCGGTTCACTGGCATTCACGGCGGATCTCGATCCAGTGACGGCCATAGACACCGTGACATGGAGCGTCGCCAATGTAGGCGGA
>JAIRSA010000090.1 GCA_031255695.1 Eubacteriales Family XIII. Incertae Sedis bacterium
TGTATAACGCCGGCGCCGTATCGGGCCTCAACCGCGTGGGCGGCGTGGCGGGCTATATAAACAACGGTGCCACTGCCGAAGGCGGCGGGCTTGACCTACGCAACATATACAGCGCCGCGCCCTCGGTCAAGGCGAGCGGTGCCAGCGCCGGCGCCGGGATCGGGGACATCGTGGTGGACAGGCCTGCTATCGGCGGGGAGGCCATAAACATCTCCAACGTATTCGCGCGCGGGTACGGCGGGCTGCCCGGCATAGGCGCGTGGACGGATGGGATCTCTATAGACCCGAACGACGTCGTCCTACAGAACAACGACCAGATGACAGAAGGGGGCTTCGCAGCCCTGCTCGGCGGCGCGTTCGCCAAGTTCAGCCAAGGCCTGTTCGAAGAGGTATATGTGGACGACGAGGGCTACGCGAAGTACAGCCCGGTCTATGGCAGCTACGGCTATCCCGTGCTGCTGCCCCTGCTCGGTTTGGAGGCGGAGCAGACATATAACGTGAAATTCTCCGGTGCCCGGTACGCCGACGTGACCGTCAACGGGGCGGGCACATATGCGGCGGCCGTCGCTCCAGGCGGCGAGCTGCGGTTCGCCGTCGAACCCGTGGATGGCGTGACGCTCGAAGGCGTGGAGGCCGGCGGTGCCGCGCTTGGGGCCGTGGACGGCATATATACGGTGAGCGATGTCCGGGCCGATACGGTCGTGCGGATCACGACTTCGGGCAGCCCCGCAGACAGCGGAGGCGATCCCGGCGACGGCGAATACGCCCTGGCCTTCGACGTGCGCGGCGCGGGCGGGGAAGCCGTCACGGGCGCGTATATCAGCGTCGGCGGCGTGGCCGGAACCGACGGTTCATATAGGCTGGGCGCGGGCACATACGAGGTGTCTGTCTCAAAGGCCGGATATAAAACCGTCGAGGGCACGATCGAGGTTTCGGGTGCCAAGACAGTGCGCGCCAACCTGTACGCAGCGGGCGCCGAACGCAGTGTGACACTGAATATAAAGAAGGACGGCTTCGATACAGACATATACAACGGCGATATCGTCATACATACGATACCGGGCGGGGCGATGGAATATTACGGATACTTGGACCCCGTCGTGATTTCCCTGCCCGACGGCGAATACAGGTACGCCGCCCATAGCAGCAAGGGCGATATGGGCGGCGGCCCGCTGTCCGTCAGCGGTGATATGAGCCTTATGCTGCGCCATGTGGATTTCTCCGGGGCGCTGCTCAACCAGTCGAATATGGCCTACACGATGACATTGGTGGATAAGGATGGGAACGCGTACGCCCCAGGCAGCACGAACGCGCGCGACGGAGGCAGTGCGCGCGCGCGCTTCGTCCTGCCTGCGGAAAGGCACGGCGCGGAGTACCGGTATGCCTTTGTGCCCGTAAACGCGTCGTATTACGGCAGCAGCGGCGTGACCTACCTCTACGACCAAGGCTATGGCGCTAGGCTGTTCAGCGGCAGGACCATTTCGGACAGCCGGAAGTTCGTGATAGCCCCGAAACGCAGCCTCTCCCTAACCGTCCCTGCGGCTGTGGAGGGTGCCGGAGGCTATTTCCACCTCTATAACAGGGTGCTGTTCTACGAACCGCTCGAAGAGATTGAGTATAAGGCCCGGACGGGCAACGGCGACGGCACGATCACCTACGAATACGACGTGCCGTATCGCCAGGCACTCCATTACGAGCTGAAAATCCCGGGCTATATCAAACAGGCCAGGGGGGTCACGGTGGATTCGTCGGCCGGCGCGAGCGTGGATATTCCCTTGGCGGGCCTGGCGGCCGACAGCGGCGCAGAGGTCGCGGACAATACCATAAACGCGAATATAATCATGACGGCGCCGAACAGCAAGCATATCCGGCTGGACGTGGGCGAGAAGTTCGAAGTGCACTGCTTCCGCGACTGGCAGGCGATCGAGTCGGGGACCGGGAACTATTATGTTGACCCTGATTTCCGGGTTGAGGTGATATCGGGCGATTCCGTCGAGGTGACGGAGCCCTTCTACGCGGGTGCCTTCCTGCGCGGCGTGAAGCCCGGCCTCAGCTTTGTACGTGTGACGTATGACGCCCTCGATTATGTCGACACACAGAAACGGCCGTTGATCTACGGCAGGCTGCGCGACCGGAACACCGCCGTGATCGCCGTGACGGTCGGCGGCGGGGCCGAGATAGGCACGGGCATAGCCCTGCGCGAGACGGACACGCTGTATTTCGCGCGTTCCGTAAACGGCGTGGAGAAGCCGGCGGGCGAGCAGTACGCGGAGTATACGTTCAAGCCGCCAGGCAGCGTGGAAAGCGTCGCGCTGCACGCGCCGATCGGGGCGTCCGACGCATGGACCGACGATTGGGCGGCGATCATGCCGGGCAGCGATGGCAGCTATACGCTGAAGCTGCAGGAGGGCCGCAGCATCGTCCGCGTCAGGGCGGACGGCGGCGAGGCCTACCATTCGATACATGCTGTAGCCACGGATGTGAAGGTAAGCGGCGCGAGCGGCGGCGTGGTCTTGGACGGTGGCGGCTTCACGGTGGGAGCGGATGTGAAGGACAGGCCAAAGGTATCGTTTGAGCGCCTTAACATGCCTTTCCCGAAGCTTGGTGCCATATATAACCCCGGCTATCCCGACAAGACATACTTGGTCTACAAGCTCGTGGGCGACGCGCTCAGCGCGCCGATGGAGCTGGAAAGCGAACATACGCAGTACGGGATAAGCACGAACAACACCGTCGGACTCGCCTTCAGCAGCCCAGGCGAATATACATTGACGGACGGGCGGCTGCATACCACGTCCATGGGCAGCGGCGACGGTGCCCATCGCCTGGTCACGCGCGGCGGCAACTATGTTTCAGGCTACCTGTCCGATATGAACCCGCCGAGCAGCGGGAACGCGAGCGAGACCGTGGCGGGGCTGTTCGGGGCGCTGCCTGACATACGCTTCGCCGTCACGGGCGAGCCTGACGTCGGCGACGCCTATGAGGTGGCGGTCAGCGTGCCGGACGGCACGTCGCTGACAGTAAAGGACGGCAGGGGCTACACGAGGCTGCCAGAGAGATCGGCGGCCGGCGCAGGCCAGACAACGTACACATACTCGCTCGTAAACGGCGGCAGCACGGCGGGCTACACCTACTATGCGGAGCGCAGCGGCTACATCACAAAAACCGGCGCTTTCACCGTGGGGGGCGAGGCGCTAGCGCTCGACCTTACGGACGGCTGGACGGCGCTGGCGCAGACGGACGGCACGGTTTCGCTGCGTGTGCTGACGGACCGCGACACTATATACAGTGGGCCTCTGCCATACAGCGCCTCAAATGTGCCTAGCCTCGTGGAGAAGGGCTATGTGGACTACAATAGCGGCGGATACACGGCGCTTCACGCCATAATTGCCATATTGGCAGAAGAGGGGGCCAGCCCAAGGGTTGAGGCCTCAAAGGGCAAGATCAGATCCGTGAACGGCTTTGTGCCGGCCGGCGGCGCGCAATGGGCAGTCGAGGTGAACGGCACGGCCGTGGATGGCTATGCGGACAGGCTCCTGAAAGATGGGGACGCCATACTGCTATATGTCGATCAGGGCGCGGCAGCAGGTGGGCGGCAGCATCACGTGCGATTTGAGCCTGAGGCACAGTCAGCCGCGCGCGGCACGTCCGCGACGCTGACGCTGTACGCGCGCCCTGTGGGCAGCAGCGGCGAAACCGCCCTAGGCGGCGCGGCCATCTACATTGACGGCAAGCCTACGCCCTATACCACGGACGCTTCGGGCAGGGTGACTATAGAGACAGGGAGCCTGTCGCTGGACACGCATGAAGTGACAGCGCGGCACGCCGATACCCCGCTGACTTACAGCGGCGCGAAAATCCGCGTGGCGAAGAACCCGTCTGAGCCTGCGGGCGATACCGTGTCATTCCGCCTGGTCGGGGCGAAGATACACGCGCCGGGCACACCGGCGGGCTATAGCAGCGAGACCGAGTACCAGACGTGGATAGCCACGGAGGCCTACGGGCTTGCAGAAGGCACGACATATCTATACGATGTGTTCCTTCGGGCGCTCGCGAGACATGGGCTGGAACAGCAGGGCGCGGATGACAACTATGTCCGCAGGATCAAAGCGCCACAGGACTTCGGCGGCGGATGGCTAGGCGAGTTCACTAATGGGGCGGCTTCCGGATGGATGTATTCGCTGAACGGCGAGTATTCGGACAACGGGCTGCGCGAGCAGGCCTTGTCGGCGGGTGACGAAATCGTATGGTATTATATAGAAGACAATATCAATCAGCCAGGGCGCCATTGGCTCGATCCGGCGGACGAGAACCCGCCGAGCTATGACCCGGCGACCCCGGAACCGCCGGATCAGCCAGAGCCGCCCGACCAGCCAGATCCAACGGACCCGACGGACCCGGACAGCGGCGCCGGATATGAAGGCGCGCTCTTCGGGGCGCTGCAGTATATAAGCGCCAGGGCCACAAGCCCCGCTGTCAGCACGACGGGCGGCGAATGGGCGGTGCTCGCGCTTGCGAGGGCAGGGCGGATATCAGACAGCGCCAAGGGTGCCTATCTCGCGAACCTCGCCAGCTATATCGCGTCAAACGAGGATGTGTCGGTGGATGGCGGCACCGTTGTAATGCATCCGATCAAGTACACAGACAATGACCGTGTGATAGTCGCGCTGTCGGCGCTTGCCGAGGACGCGGCGTCATGGGGCGAAGACAGCTATGACCTGGTGTCGGCATTGGCGGATACTGAAAAGGTCGCCGCCCAGGGCGCGAACGGCCCGATCTGGGCCCTGATAGCGCTGGATTCGGGGGGCTACATGCCGGGGGACGGCGGCAAAGCCGTGCGCGGCACATACCTCACCTATCTGATGGCGCATGAGAAGCAGGACGGTGGCTGGAGCCTGTCCGGCACTACGGCTGGCGACGCGGATCCGGATATTACGGGCATGGCGCTCGCCGCGCTCGCGCCGTACTACAAGCTGGGGGCTGACGGCTATGGCGCGCTTGGGCTTGTAGGCGCGCCTGGCTATGCCCAGATCGCGGCATCTGTCGACAAGGCGATCGCGGCGCTCAGCGAAGGGCGCGATCAAGACGGGAATTTCCTGCATGGGCCCGCCACCAGCGAGAGCGCGGCCCAGGTGCTGGCAGGGCTCGCGTCCCTTGGCCGTGACGGCACGGACGATGGAAGCCTGATGGATTCTGTGCTTGAAAACCTCATGGCCTACCGCAATGCGGACGGCAGCTTCAGGCATATCGCGAACGGCAGCGCCAATCTGATGGCGACCGAGCAGGCAGCCTACGCCCTTGTGGCGTACGCCAGGCACAAGGCGGGAGCGCCCGCGCTTTACGACATGCGCGGCGCGCAGCCAGACTGGGTGTTTGAATACACGCCGCCCGTGCCGCCATCAGCGGACAAGGGTGCGCTGAATGCGGAGATCGCGAAGGCTGAAGGCCTGAGGCAGAGCAACTACACGGCGGCGAGCTGGGAGCTTATGCAGGCGGCATTGGCGGAGGCAAAGGCTCTGGCGGCGGACGGGCACGCGACGCAGCAGCAGGTGGACGGCGCCGAAGCGGCCCTGGCGGCCGCGATAAAAGCGCTCGTCGCTGTAGGCGGCGGAGGCGGCGTGCCAGGCGGTGCCGACCCCAACACAATAAATGTGACGTTCAGGCTTATAGGTGCCACGCGCGCGAGCAAGGACGTGGACATAGGCAAAGGCATAAACGACTCGAAGTATGTCACATGGATACCGACGGCCCGCTACAGCGTGGATGTGGGTTCAACAGTGTACGACCTGTTCATGTCGGCCATCGCAGGGGCGGGGCTCTCACAGAGAGGCGCCGACAACAACTACGTGAGGACGATAAGCGCGCCGTCCGTGCTAGGGGGCTACTCGTTGTCCGAGTTTACAAACGGCACGTTTTCGGGCTGGATGTATACTATCGATGGCCGCCATCCCGGCTATGGGCTGAAAGAGCGGGTGCTGAAAGACGGCGATAAGGTGGTATGGCACTATGTCAACGACTACCGCTACGAGGTCCAGGACTGGTTCGACGGCCTGGAACACCCATCCCTGGGGGATGGCAGCCACTATAACAAGTGGCTCGACGCGCCTGACAGGGCGCCGTCCGGCAGCGACGCTGCGCCCGGCACTACCGGCGGCGGCCCTTCGGACCAGGCGGCGGGCAGCTTAGGCGGCAGTGGCGGCACATCCAAAGAGATAGTGGCGCATGTGCCTGTCGAGATCGCGCCGGCCAGGCCGGACAGTTCCGGCAAGCTCACTGCAAGGCCTGAAGCGCCCAAGCTGGCTGCGGCTATAGAAGGGGCGAAAAAGGCTGTGGTAGATGCAAAGGCATCGGGGAAGGCAGATGTGGCGGCGGAGGTAGTGATCCCCGTGAAGGCCGAAGGCGACGCGCCGATAAAGTCAGTAGAAACTTACATACCCGCCGACGCCATCAAATCCATGGCTGACGCGAAAGACATAATACTCACGGTGGAATCCGCTGTTTCGACGATAACGCTGGACAGCGCTTCGCTCAGCGGGCTTGCTGCAGGGCTTGCGCAGGGTGAAACGCTGAGGCTGTCGGCCGAGGCGTCAGGCAGCCTGGAAGGGCTCAGCCCCAGCCAGCTGTCCGCAGTAGGCGGCAGGCCTGTGATCGAGCTGGGTGTTTTCGCCGGGGGCAGGGAGATAAGCAGCTTCGGAGGCGGGGTCACGGTGAGGGTGCCGTACACGCCGGAAGCGGGTCTTGCGGCCGAAGACTACGATCTCCTGACCGTATACCTCTTGGGCAGCGATGGCAGCATAGAGGATACGAGGGACGCTTTGTACGATGCGGCGTCAGGCATGATGGTATTTACCACATCGCATTTCAGCAAGTTCCTGATATCCGAGTGGATAAGCCCGTTTGACGATATAGCGAAGGGCAGCTGGTATTACAAGGCGGTCCGCTACGCCTACTCTAAGGATCTGATAACGGGCACGGCGGACAATACGTTCGCCCCGCAGCTAAACCTCACCAGGGCCATGCTCGTGACGATCCTGTACCGCAGCGACACTGGGAAGGCGGCCCGGCCTGCGGGCCAGGGCACTGGCTTTGCCGATGTGCCGGAGGGCAAATGGTACACCGACGCGGTGGCGTGGGCGGCGGCGAATGGCATAGTGGCCGGCGTGGGCAACAATATGTTCGAGCCGGATGGAGACATCACGAGGGAGCAGTTCGCCACCATCCTGCACAGCTATGCGAAATACAAGAAACAGGATATAGGCGCGTCTGCGGATCTGTCCGCGTACAGCGACGCCGCGCAGGTGTCGGGCTGGGCAGGCGAGGCCGTGAGATGGGCGAATGCGGCCGGCCTCATGACGGGCCGCACAGCGGGCGAGCTGGCGCCGGCAGGCACGGCCACGCGCGCGGAAGCGGCAACACTGCTGCAACGGTATATGAAGCTTGCGAACTAAGCCGGCTGCGGCCGGGCGCGGGCGCGGCGCACTCGCCGGGCTGTTGAGCTGAGGCAGTGCGCCTGCCGGCTGCGGCCGGACGCGGCAGATAGGTTAATCCAGGACAGTGCGGGTTTTTTGCGAAACCCGCGCTGTTTTTTTGCCCTGCCACATAAAACCCATACATTTTTGGTATATACTGTCCGATGATAGGATGATAGCATGATAGCATGGTAGGAGGATGTATGGCGTATGGGCAAGGGGCTGAAGACAAAGAAATTGATGATCGGCGGCATGACATGCGCGGGCTGCCAGAACAAGATCGAGAAAAAACTGAAGAA
>JAIRSA010000140.1 GCA_031255695.1 Eubacteriales Family XIII. Incertae Sedis bacterium
GCGTCCGCTGTGCAGTCATCCGTGATCGCGGCCTTTGACGCTGTCGAGAAAGCCTTTCTCGAACGCGCCGCAAAACCTGAGTATGCGTCCCCCCTAGGGCGCGCCTTGGAGTTCAATGACTTCTCCGGCACCCTGCTGATCGCGCTGATCTCCCCGGCATGCCTCATCGGCGGCCGTACGGAACGCCTTGTGGTGTCCTTCCAGATCGGCGACGGCATTACCGCCCTGCTGGACAGCAGCGCGCCCTTCGATGCTTCCATAAAGCTGATGGGCCAGGCGGACGGCGGCGATTATTCGGGCGAAACGGACTTCCTCGCGTCATCACGCGCCAGGCTCTCCGCCAGCCTTCAGGGCAGGACAAAGATATCGCGGGGGGCTTTCGACATCCTCATGATGATGACAGACGGGGTCGCCGACGACTATTTCCCGAATGGCACCGAACTGCGCCGCCTCTATTTTGACCTCGTCGCAAACGGAATAGTGCCAAATGCAAGCGTGGAGCCGGCCCCCGGCACATATGGCAAAGACGACATCAGCATTATCAAAAAATTGCCGGATCCGCTGGCCTATCCCTGGGTCAACGATCCGTCGCAGCAGGTGGCGCTGCAATACACGAAAAGGATCTGCGGCGCCATGGGGCTGTCCCTGAAGGACATATGGGAAAACCGGAAGATCCTCTCGCTCGCCGCAGCGGAGATGAGCGGGCTGGCTAAGGCAAAGGGGCCTTCGGAACGCCTCAAAACCTGGCTGGATAACTATGTGGAGCGTGGCTCCTTCGACGACCGCACGCTGGCCGTCCTGCGCTTTTGGTGACTTATATGAATAACATTGCTGAAGCCGTGCTGACGGACGGCAAACGGCTGCCCTACGTCATTAAGGACAATCCCCCGCGCGGGGGGATGAAATACACCTACTTCGCGCCCGACAGGTCATATGTTGTGCAGTTTTTCAACGATCCTTCTGTGGCGAATTCGCCCAACCTGTCCGGAAGGCTCGACGCCATTGTCGGCAAATACAACCCCACGCTGTCCGAGGCCGACGGCGGGGCCATAGGCAACAGCGATGAGACGGCGAAATATTTTTCCGACAAGTTCTGCTGGCCCATGGCAATAGTGCGATCGCCGGAATTCGGCATCGTCTGCCCCGCCTACCCTGCGGATTTCTTCTTCACCGAAAATTCGTCGGCCTTGATCAATCTCAATGGGAAGGACAAAAAAAGCAACTGGTTCACGTCCAAAAACCGCAATTACCTGGACCGTTCCGAGCTTGGGGATTTCCGCTCGATGCTGCAGATGTCGATCACATTGGCGCGTTCCATACGCCGCATGCACCAGGCCGGGCTTGCTCATTCGGATCTGTCCAACAACAACGTGCTGATCGACCCCAAGTCCGGGCGCAGCATCGTCATCGACATAGACTCGCTGGTCGTGCCGGGCCTGTATCCCCCGGAAGTCGTCGGGACCAGGGGCTACATCGCGCCGGAAGTGCTCGCGACCCTGGGGCTGCCCTTCGGCCATCCGGGGCGTAAGCTGCCCAGCGTGGAGACAGACCTCCATGCCCTTCCGGTGCTGATGTACGAATACCTGTTCCTGCGGCACCCGCTGATCGGCCCCAAGATATATTCGCATGAATCGGCCGAGGAGGACGACTTCCTCGCGCTCGGCTCGATGGCCACATTCATCGAGCATCCCACGGACCACAGCAACCGGCCGGATGGCCTCAGGTTTACAATAGACTGCCTCGGACCGGCATTGGCCAAGCTGTTCACACGGGCCTTCGTCGACGGGCTGCGCAGGCCTGACAGCCGCCCCACCGCAATGGAATGGGAGAGGGCCCTCGTCAAGGCGTGGGATCTCTTGCACAGATGCGCCAACCCCGCCTGCGGGCCGCAATGGTTCATACTGCACGACACGCGCAACCCCGTATGCCCGCATTGCGGCACAAGGGTCAAGCATGGGGATCTGCTCCGGCTCCGCCTTAAAAGCGAGGTGCGCGGCAGGCCGGGCCAATGGCTCGGCGCCGGCGAGGTGGATGCCTACAATAACATGCCCCTGTTCAAATGGCATATCTTCTCGGATGTTTTCCCCGGCGAGAAGGCCGACAGGGCGATGCAGGCCTATGTATGCAGATACAACGGCCAGTGGCTCCTTGTGAACCACAGCATCACGGGGATGATGTCGCCCGGCGGCAGCCTGGTCCCAATAGGGCAAGCGGTCCTGCTGAAGGACGGCGTAGTATTCAAAGCGTCAAACGGGCCGAAAGGCATGTTGATAGAGGTCGCTATGCCCGCGCCATAGGCTTGGCCGCTGCGGCCAGCCAGCCGGGCAAGGCGCGAAATCCGGCAGCCAGGCCATGCGCCAGGCGGCCGGCGGGCTAAAATTCAATATTTATCAATGTGCGCCGACACGCGCCCATACGCGTTGGCAGGCGCCAAAGGAAGGATGAGAGCATGAACATAATTGGGCTAAATGATGAGGAAGTCCGTATATCAAGGGAACAGTACGGCGACAACAGCATGTCTGAACAGGAATCCGAAAGCTTTTGGGACAAGCTTATAGGCAATTTCGGCGACCCCATGATCAAGATACTCTGTGTCGCGCTTATAATCAACGTCGTTTTCGCATTCCTTGGGCAGACAGAGTGGTACGAGTCCGTCGGCATTGCCATTGCAGTGCTGCTCGCCACATTTGTATCGACATTCTCGGAATACCGCAACGAGAACGCGTTCAAGAAGCTCCAGGAAGAGGCCTCGCGGATCATATGCAAGGTCTACCGCAACGGTGACATATCCGAGATCCCCATCAACGATATCGTCGTAGGCGACTGTGTGCTTCTGCAATCCGGCGACAAGATCCCGGCCGACGGCGCGCTCGCGTCCGGCAGCCTCCAGGTGGATCAGTCAGTGCTCAACGGGGAGACCAAAGAGGCGCAGAAGTCAGTGACGCCCGAAGGCTACGTGGAGCAGGAGGCCGCCATGGACTTCCTCAACCCATACAAGGTATTCCGCGGCTCCGTCGTGTGCGGCGGCAATGCCGTCATGCGCGTGGGCACCGTGGGCGACAAGTCCGTATACGGGCAGATCGCGAGCGAGCTGCAAATCGACGACGACAGGGATTCGCCGCTTAAGGTCAAGCTCAGCAACCTGGCCGGGAGCATAAGCAAATTCGGCTATATAGGCGGCATTGCCATTGCCATCGCCCTGCTGTTCCAGCGGATCGTGATGCAGAACGGCTTTGACATCGCCCTGATCGTAGACTATTGCTCGAACTGGATGGGCGTGCTGAACGATGTCGTCGACGCCGTCATCCTCGCCGTAATAATCATAGTGATGGCCGTGCCAGAGGGCCTGCCGCTGATGATCGCCATAGTGTCCGCGCTGAACATGGGCAAGATGCTGAAGGACAATGTGCTCGTGCGCAAGATCACCGGCATAGAGACTGCCGGCAGCCTCAATATCCTCTTCAGCGACAAGACCGGCACCATCACCAAGGGCAAGCTTGAGGCGGTCATCTTCGTCGACGGCGCCGGGGCGGAATACAAGAATCCCGCAATGCCTGGCGGCGGGCTTGGCAAGCTGCTCGCGCTGAGCGTCCGCTACAACACGAACGCGATGATCGCCGGCGGCGAAAGCGCCGGGGGCGGCGACGGTCAGGGCGGAAACCCTGGCGGCAGCGAAGGCGCAGCGAGTGCCGGAGGTGCAGCGGGTGCCGGAGGCGCCGAGGGCAGCGCAGGGAAATCCCACATCGTAGGCGGGAACGCCACGGAACGCGCGATACTGAGCCTGGCGGCCGGCAAGGGCGCCCCCAGCGTATCGGCCAGCGTGACAGAAAGCATACCGTTCAACAGCGCCAACAAATACTCCGCGGCCATGGTCGAAGGCGACTACGCCCTCACCCTGATAAAGGGCGCGCCGGAGAAACTGCTGCCCAAGTGCAGATACTATTATGACAAAGACGGCAAGAAAGCCGAATTCGGCAGCGGCCCCCAGGCCCTTGTAAACAATAAGATCGACGAGCTTGCCGGCCGCGCGATACGCGTGCTCGCCCTCGTCACCTCAGACGACGCCATTGAGGGCGACGCCCTCCCCGAGGGCGCCTGGTCGCTGGTAGGCGTCGTGGGGATCAGGGATGACGTGCGCGACGAGTCCGTCGCCGCCATCACCGAGGTGCAGAACGCCGGCGTCCAGGTCGTCATGATCACCGGCGACAGGCGCGACACGGCCACAGCCATCGCCACTGAGGCAGGCCTGCTGAAAAACGAGTCCGACATCATCTCCACGTCTGACGAGCTCGCCGCCATGAGCGACGACGAAATCAAGGCGAAACTCAAGGATATACGGGTGATCGCCCGCGCCCTGCCCAGCGACAAAAGCAGGCTCGTGCGCATTGCCCAGGAACTCAACCTGGTCGTCGGCATGACAGGCGACGGCGTCAACGACTCGCCGGCACTCAAACGCGCCGACGTGGGCTTCGCCATGGGCGGCGGCACCGAGGTCGCGAAAGAGGCGAGCGAGATCGTCATACTGGACGACAACTTCAGCTCGATCGACAAGGCCATACTGTACGGGCGGACGATATTCAACAGCATACGGAAATTCATCATCTTCCAGCTTACCATCAACGTCTCCGCCGTGCTCATCTCATTCGTGTGCCCATTGCTCGGCATGGCAAACCCGCTGTCCATAACCCAGATACTGTGGATAAACCTGGTCATGGATACATTGGCGGCGCTTGCCTTCGGCGGCGAGCCCGCGCTGAAGCGCTTCATGCAGGAGAAGCCGAAGCGCCGGGACGAAAACATCGTCAGCCCATATATGTGGAGCTCCATACTGACGGGCAGCCTGTGGGTCTTCGCGCTCAGCCTGTTCCTGCTGCTGTCGCCGATCGCGGAGTCCGCGTTCAGGGCGGGCCCAGACAGGCAGTTCCTGCTGACAGGCTACTTCGTGTTCTTCATATTCGCCTCGGTGTTCAACGCCTTCAATGCGCGGACGGATCAGTTCAACCTGTTCGACAACATATCGCGCAACAAGGGCTTCCTGCAGATCATACTGCTCATTGTCGTCGTCCAGATCATCATGACCTACCTAGGCGGCGTCATACTGAGGTGCTTCGGGCTGGCCGCCCCCGAATGGGTATTCGTGCTGCTGCTGGCGGCGACCATCATACCGGTCGATCTTATCCGCAAAGCCATTGTCAGGGGCGCGGGCAAGAAGGCCTGATGCCGATGCGTGGAAACACGCGGCAATGCAGGGGCCGGGCGCAGGCGCAGATAGGCGCGCCCGCAATGCGGGGCCGGCGCCGGTGGGCACAATCCGCAACGCAGGGGCCGGGCGCAAGCGGGGGCAATACACAATGCAAGGGCCAAGAGCATGGCTGGCGGCATTGCTATAAAAAAGCAGTTAATTCAATATGATATTAGAAAGTAGGTGTATTATTATGGCTGTGAATCTCCAAAAAGGGCAGAAGGTCGATCTGACCAAGGGCAACCCAGGGCTTAACTACATACTCATAGGGCTGGGATGGGACACAAACAAATACGACGGGGGGGCCGATTTCGACTTGGACGCCGCAGCGTTCATGCTGGCGGAATCCGGGAAGACCGCTAGCGACGCGGACTTCGTTTTCTATGGCAACCTCAAGCACGCCAGCGGCGCGGTCGAGCACATGGGCGACAACCTGACGGGCGAGGGCGACGGCGACGACGAGCAGATCAGGGTAGACCTCTCGAAGGTCCCTGCGAGCGTCAGCAAGATCGATTTCACCGTGACGATCTATGACGCCGAGTCCAGAGGCCAGAATTTCGGGCAGGTCAGCAATGCGTTCATCCGGGTGGTCAACGCCAGTTCCAACGAGGAGCTTGTGCGTTATGACCTCGGCGAAGACTACTCGATCGAGACCGCCGTCGTCGTAGGCGAGCTATACCGCCACGGCGCCGAATGGAAATTCAACGCCATCGGCAGCGGCTTCAGCGGCGGCCTGGCTGCGCTGTGCCGTAACTTCGGCGTCAATGTATAGGAAGAAGGAGGAATATCCATGTCAGTAAATTTGCAGAAAGGCCAGCGCGTCAATCTCCAGAAGGACGGCGGCGGCGCGTTGCGCAGGGTAATGGTAGGGCTTGGCTGGGATGAGGCACAGAAAATCGGCGGCTTTTTCAGAAGGCAGGAGGAGATAGACTGCGACGCATCCGCCTTCCTCTGCACCGGCGGCAAACTGATGTACAAGGAAGATATAGTCTATTTTGGGAATTTGAGGCACGCAACCGGCTGTGTCGCGCATCAGGGCGACAACCTCACCGGTGCCGGCGACGGCGACGACGAGCAGATATTCGTGGAGCTGGACAGGCTGCCCGAAGCCTATGACAAGATCGTCTTTGTCGTCAACATCTACCAGGCCAGGGAGCGCCGCCAGCATTTCGGCATGATCAAAAACGCCTTTATACGGATCTGCGACGCCGAAACAGGGAAGGAACTGTGCAAATACAACCTGTCCGAGAACTATGACGGCATGACCGCCATGATTTTCGGCGAGATCTACAGATATCAGGGCACCTGGAAGTTCAGCGCCTTGGGGCAGCCCACGCAGGACAACGGGGTAGGCGAGCTTGCAAACCGCTTCATTAACTGATACAGCACGGCCTGGCAAATTCTTGGGCGAAAATATTCTGAAGGCGGAAATATAAGGAGGAAATTAAATGGGTGTTAATTTGACAAAGGGCCAGCGCGTAAGCCTCGACAAATCCATGTCGATGGCGCTCGTAGGCCTAGGATGGGATACAAACAAGTACGATGGGGGGCACGATTTCGATCTCGACGCTTCGGCCTTCCTCGTCGGCAGCAATGGGAAGGTCAGCAATGACGGCGATTTTATATTCTACGGCAACCTTGAGAGCGCTACCGGCGCGGTCAGGCATACAGGAGACAACCTGACAGGCGAGGGCGACGGCGACGACGAGGTCATTATCATAAACTTCGCCAAGATCCCGCCCGACGTGGACAAGATAGCTATCACCGTCACCATCTACGACGCGCCTATCCGCAGGCAGAACTTCGGGCAGGTTTCGAACGCCTATGTCCGCGTGGCCAAGATATCGAACGAGAACGATCTCACTGGCGAAGAGGTGCTCAAGTTCAACCTTGTCGAGGAGTTCTCCGTAGAGACCGCCATAGTGGTCTGCGAGATCTACCGGCACGGCGGGGACTGGAAATTCAATGCCGTCGGCGCCGGCTACCAAGGCGGCCTCGAAGCGCTCTGCAAGAATTTCGGCGTAAACGTGTAGCAGCCTGTCTTGGCCGGGCCAGGCGGCGGGGCTGCCTGCCGGGCTAGGCTAGACCGGCTGGGCGCCCCGGCCAGGCTGCTTGATCGGGCCGTACCGCCGGGCTAGGCTGCCTGCCGGACTGGGCTGTCTGCCGGCTGGGCTGCCTGCCGGGGCCGGACCGGCCATATATCATTCATGAGGTAAGGCGTGTGCTGAGCATTCAGGAAGAACTCGACAATGCTGCCGCAGACAGCGAAATAAGTCTGCCCTCCGGGGAATACGAAGGCCCATTCTATATCAGGAAGCCTTGCCGGGTCTCCGGCGGCCCCACCACGCTATGGGCGTGCAGGGGCCCCGTCGTCGCTGTGGAATCGCAGGGCGTTTCCCTCAGCGGGCTGCGCATAGAGGTCACGGGCGATCCCTCGGATCGTCCGGGCTTTGTTGCCCTGCGCACTGCGTCCGGCGACACGAGGCTCTCGGATGTCGAGGCCCTAGGGGCTATCGACGGCTTTGCGCACAGCGGCGCGTGGCGCGTACCTAGGGTGCTGCGCCTCGGCGAATTCGCGCCCCACACCGAAAACCTCTTCACGCTGCAGGTCTATGTGGAAGAGGATACCGAGATCATACATGGGATTGCCGGCCTGGATGTCTCGCCTTTGCGCCTGGGCGCCGGCATGAACCAGATCCGGCTCAAGACAGATCGGCTCAACGACAACACCATTCTGTTCGGCGAGCTGGTCTTCCGTTCGTTCGTGTCCCGCCGCGTCTACCTAAGCGGCAAATGCGTGCGGGGCGGGGCGGACTGCTCCGCCGGGAAGGCCATCTTCTCAGACGAGCCGCCCGCAAGCGGCGCGGCGGCTGGCCCAGGCGCACAGGCCGGCAGCCCGTTCGGCCCGCATCCAGGCACAACTGGCGCGGCAGACGGCGCGGCGGCTGGCCCAGATGCCAGCCACATCATCATGCCCAGCGAGATCATTGCGCCTGATGTCTCCGGATCCGACGCGGCCGCCTTGGCGCGCGGGCAGCGCATCTCTATAAACGAATACGCCGCTGCGGAATTCAAGATCGTTTTCGAACAGAGGGGCATCCACGCCCCAATGGAAATCGACGCATACGTGTTCATGCTGGGCCCCGGCAACAAGGTCTTTGACGACAGCGGCCTGATTTTCTTCGGCAACACGGAGTCCGCCGATCATTCGGTCAGATGCCTGTCTGCGGGCGGGCGCCCGGCCATCGTGTTCCTGCCCGCCCGCGTCAGCCCAAAATTCGAACGCATTTCCATGGCATATTCCATCTATGGAAACGACACAAACAATAATTTCTCCAAAATCGCCGAGCCTTCAGTCCGCATACTGATAAACGGGCATGATCGCTATCGTTTCAGCCTGGCGGGCGCCACGTCGGAAACCACCCTTATAGCCGTCGAATTCTACCGCTACAAGGGCGAATGGAAGATGGGCGCCGTAGGCGCCGGCTACAGGGACGGTCTCAGGGCGCTTTGTGAGAGCTTCGGAGTAGAGATTGAAGACTGAGAATATTACAGAGATATACAGTGGCGCGGCAATGCCTCCACAGCCTGAGGCCAGCGCCTTTGCGCCGTCAATGCTGGCGGAGGCCGGCGCTTTCGCGGCGTCTGCGCTGGCGGAGACCGGCGTTTTTGCGGCACCTGCGCAGGCGGAGGCCGGCGTTTTCGCAGCGTCTGCGCTGGCGGAGGCCGGCGCTTTTGCGGCGTCTGCGCAGGCAAACGCAGATGATTTTGCGGCATCGGCGCAGGCGGAAGCCGGCGGCATGCTGGATGCGCCACGGCAGGCATTGTCCGTCGGCGCCTTGCTCTACGTGCCGGCCCTGCACAGCGGGGCGGCCGGCAAGATCCTGGGCGGCGAGCTCGCACAGGCCAGCTCGATCGCGTTCTGCCTGGAAGACTCTATCCGCGACGAAGCCATTCTGGCGGCGGAGGCCCAGCTTTTCGACACAATGCGGCAGCTTCACGCCCACGCCGCCGCCAATGGCGGGATACCCCATTCCCCCATGATATTCGTGCGGATCAGGAACCCCCTGCACATGCTTTCATTGTACAATGCATTAGGCGGGCTTTCGGAGATGATCACCGGCTTTATTTTGCCAAAATTCGATTTGTCGAATATTGCCGCATATTCTGAGGCGATATGCGAGATCAACGCCACCCGCAGGGACAGGCCGCTCTACATAATGCCCATACTTGAGTCTAAAAGCCTGGCCGATCTGAAAGGCCGCCCCGACGTCCTCAGCATGCTGCACAGGCGCCTCGCCTTCATCGCTGAGTATGTGCTGAACATACGCGTCGGCGGGAACGACATACTGAATGTCTTCGGGCTGCGGCGCTCCAGCCGCCATACCATATATGACATCGGGCCCGCGCGCGGCATCCTGTTCGACATACTGAACGTGTTCAGCCCGGACTATGTGGTGTCCGCCCCGGTCTGGGAGTATTTCCGCTCCGGGGACGGGGATGCCGGCTGGCTTGAAGGCCTCCGGCGCGAGCTGGAGCTCGACAAACTGAACGGTTTTATCGGGAAAACGGCCATACATCCGTCGCAGATCCCCGTGATCAATGAGAGCCTGAAGGTAAGCATGGAGGATTATTCCGACGCCATTGAAATCATAGGGTGGAAGCAGCCGGCTTTTGCCGTTTCCAAAAGCGGTTCCGGCCACCGCATGAATGAGGCCAAGGTACATAGGAAATGGGCGGCCCGGATCCTGAAACTTGCGGAAATATACGGGATCGGCGATGGGGGCGCACATAGGCCGGAGGCGGTGGGCACGCCTGGGGCTGTCCGCGCCCTAGCACCGGAGGCTGCGAACACGCCTGGGGCTGTCCGCGCCCTCGCGCCTGGAAACGCGCACACGCCGGAAGCCGCCCGCGCACACAAGCCGGAGGCGGTGGGCACGCCTGGGGCTGTCCGCGCCCTCGCACCGGAGGCTGCAAACACGCCTGGGGCTGTCCGCGCCCTCGCGCCTGGAAACGCGCACACGCCGGAAGCCACATATGCGCCGCGCCGCAAGATGCCGGCGCCTGATATGCCATGATAGAGTATACCGAAGCCAATATCATCAAAATAGCGAAGCGTTTCAACAACAGCAAGCGCGGATACCTGCTGGTCAACCGGCTGCAGGCCAAGCATATCCCCGTCTGCCCGCGCCAAGCCCTTGATATGATGGAAAGCCTCGCCGTAAAGGTGGCAAGGCGGCTTCGCTCTGCTTCCTTGCCCACTGGCGACAGCCTTGTCATCGGCTTTGCGGAGACCGCGACCGCCATCGGCGCCGCTGTGGCGCTCGAACTGGGCGGCGCTTACATCCATACTACCCGTGAGCCGCTTCAGCAGGCAGGCAGCCCCATCACCTTCCTGGAAGAGCATAGCCACGCCGCCGAACATTCCCTCTACCCGTCCAAACTCAGCGCACTGTTCCGCAACGCGTCCAATATCCTGCTCGTGGACGATGAGATATCAACAGGCAAGACTGTCTTAAACATGCTGTCCGCTCTCAGGAAGCGCTTTCCAGAGGCCGTCTCGAAAAATATCCTAGCCGTCTCTGTGGTAAACAGGATGAGGGTGGCGGACGCAGCCCGTTTCACACAGCTCGGCATAGGCACCGAGTGCCTGTTCCGCATGGAACACCGCGACTATTCCCAAACTGTATGCTTCGCGGACAGCCCCATTTTCATCGACTGCCGGGGTGGCAGTGCCGTCATACTGGCAGGCGCGGCTGGTCGTGGGCAGCACAGCGCAGGCACAAGCGCAGACGCGGCTGGCCGCGGGCAGCACAGCGCAGACACAAGTGCAGGCGCAGCCAACCGCGGGCAGCACAGCGCAGGCACAAGTGCAGACGCAGCCAACCGCGAACAGCGCAGCGCAGGCGCAAGCGCAGATGCGGCCGTGCCGTGCACTGTCCAAAGGCTCCACGGCAGGCGCGACCCCCGTGCAGGCATACTGGCAGGCGAATACGCCGATGCCTGCCAAGCCTTTGCGATCCAGGCAGCCACAGCCGCAAGCCCCATATTGCGGGGCGCCAAGCGCATCCTCGTACTCGGCGCCGAAGAATTCATGTATCCGGCTATATTGGCGGGAAAGCTGATAAAGGAGCGCTTCAGCGGCGCGGAAGTGGCATGCCACGCCACGACACGCAGCCCCATTGCCGTGAGCAGACGCGAGGGCTACCCCATAGACAGCGGCTACATGCTCCGGAGCTTCTACTCCGCTTCGCGCCTCACCTACATCTATAACCTTCGACATTGCGACGCGGCGATCCTGCTCACCGACTCTGGCAGCGATGTGTCCGGCGCCTGCTCCGACCTATCGGCGGCCCTGGGCGTCCACGGGTGCGGCAGCCTTTGCTGCTTCGTTTGGTGCGAATAAATGCGGACATCGTTTAAAGCAGATGACGTGACCCTCCTTCTGAAGGACATAACGGGCCTAATCAGGCCGCAGGGCACTGCGGAGCGCGAGGCGGCTATACAGGGCGGCGCACATTATTCGGAAATGCTGCCCATCGAATACCGCCCCACCGGCGAGTATCTGGCCGTATACAGCTCCGCCCTCGCGAATTTCGCGCCGCTGACGGCTGCCGCCGTCGCCTCCGTCACCGGGCAGATACTGTCCGGCCGGGACGCGCCCACAGCCATCGTCTCGCTCGCCCGCGCCGGTACGCCGATCGGCGTGCTTATAAAGCGCTACGCCAAGCAGGCCTTCGGCATAGATCTCCGCCATTATTCCATCTCGATAATACGCGGCCGCGGCATCGACGCGAACGCCATGGACTACATCCTCAGCCGCCACAGACCCGGACAGCTGCAATTCGTGGACGGCTGGACTGGCAAGGGCGCGATCAGGGCGGAGCTTGACGCCGCGCTGGAGGCCTATCCCGGCGTGCCGCGCGGCCTGGCCGTGCTGTCCGATCCCGCCTTCGTGGCGCGGAAATACGGGACACGCCAGGATTTCCTCATACCGAGCTCCTGCCTCAACTCTACGGTGTCAGGGCTGATCAGCCGGACTGTCTGCCGCCCTGACATCATAGGCGGCGGCGACTTCCACGGCGCTGTATATTATGAGGAATTTGCGGACGAGGACAGGACATATGAATTCATAGAAGCAGTGGAAAAACATTTTTGCATAACAGAAAGCCCAGCGATCGCCAGCGCAGCGCCCGATGCCAGCGGCGAAGCGCCGCTCCCTTCGGCGCATGCTGCCAGCGGCGAGGAGCCGGGGCCTTCGGCGCATGATGCCAGCGGCGGAGCGCCGGTCCCTTCGGGAGCCACGTGCGGCACGGGCCCATCCGGCGCAGCGCCGGCCCCCGCCTCGCCTTCGCGCCCCGCCGCCGGGCCTGCGCCATTATCGCGCGGCGCGGCCGAGGCCGCACGCATCGCCGCCGACTTCGGCATACGCGACATCAACTTGGTCAAGCCTGGCATAGGCGAGGCCACACGCGTGCTCCTGCGCCGCCTCCCATGGAAGATACTCGTCCACAGCCTGTCGGACAGCGAGCACCTGTCCCACATATACCGCCTGGCAGAAGAAAAAGGCGTCGAAATCGCCGTCTACCCCCTAGAATGCTACCGGGCATGCGGGCTAATCCAAAGCCTCACAGATATATAGCGGCCTGCCGCCCAGGGGGGCGCTTCCGCCCAGGGGGCGCTTCCGGCAGCGGCCGCTTTAGGCAGGATTGACATATCGCGCAGGGAATTGCACTATAAATACGTAAAGTTGCCGAAAATAAGGCTGAGCCTGTAAAAAAAGCGGTTTTGCGTCAAATTCTAGGCAAAACCAGTTGACGCCCGGAACTGTGGATGCTATCATTAGGCTTGAGGCTCTGCACTGAAGGCTTGCATGCTGCGGCTGCGGCAGGGGGCGGCCCTGTTTTATGCAAGCGTGCGGCCATGCAGCCGTATGGCCTACGCCCGTGCGGCTGTTTTC
>JAIRSA010000040.1 GCA_031255695.1 Eubacteriales Family XIII. Incertae Sedis bacterium
TCGCTGGACGATCCCCTGTCGAAGATGAGCAAGAGCGCGGAGAACCCCCTGTCGCGGATATCCCTGCTGGACGATGACGCGAAGATCAAGAAAGCGATAATGAAATCGACCACGGACTCAGAAGGCAGCGTCAGGCATGACCAAGAGCAGAAGCCAGGCATAAGCAACCTGCTGAACATATACAGCGCGTTTTCGGGCCTGCCCGTGGCAGAGATCGAGAAGCGTTACGAAGGCGCGGGCTACGGCACCTTCAAGAAGGATCTGGTGGAGGTGGCGATAAGCGCGCTTACGCCGATCAGGGAGCGATATCAGGAGATCCGGCATTCCGCAGAGCTCAGGGCGGCGCTGAACGGCGGCGCGGAGCGGGCGGGCGCGATCGCCGCCCGGACCATGGCCAGGGTGAAAGAGCGCTTCGGGCTGGGCAGCGGGAACTGATGCTGACCAAGGGCGGATCCACGCAAGGATCGGGGGGCGGCCTGGGGATATATGTCCATATACCGTTCTGCGTGAAGAAATGCGCCTACTGTGACTTTCTCTCATTTGGAGGCAGGAAACACGGGGAACACAGCGCGTATGCCGCAGCCTTGTTGCGGGAAATCCGCATAAAAGCGGATGTGTATGCGGGCCGATATACTGTCGACAGCGTCTTCTTCGGGGGCGGCACGCCCTCCTGCATAGACGCAGGGCTGCTGGCGCGGATCATGGAAGGGCTGAAGGCCAGCTTCCGCTTCGCGCCCAGCTGCGAAGCGACCATAGAGGCGAACCCAGGCACGGTGGACGCCCGCAAACTCGAAGCATACCTGCGCGCCGGCATCAACAGGCTCAGCATGGGCGTGCAGTCGACATCGGCGCGGACGCTGGCGCTCCTTGGGCGGATCCACGGGCGGCAGGCATTCCTGGAGGCCTATGGGCTGGCGAGGGCTGCCGGCTTTAAGAATATAAACTTCGATCTCATGTTCGCCGTCCCAGGCCAAAGCGAGGGCGAATGGGCCGAGTGCCTGGAGGAAGCGATATCGCTGCGGCCGGAGCACATCTCCTTCTACTCACTCCAGATAGAGGAGGGCACGGAGATATATGACAGATGCCATGCGGGGGAGCTTGCCCCGGCCGATGAGGCCGTGGATAGGCGGATGTACCACAGGGCATTAGCTATACTGGAAAAGAACGCCTATTTCCGATATGAGATATCGAATGCCTGCCGGAAGGGCTTCGAATGCCGCCACAACCTGAAATACTGGTCGATGCAGGACTATCTCGGCCTGGGCCTCGGGGCCCACTCCTTCCTTGAGGGCGTGCGGATCGGCGGGATCGAGGATCTTGCGGCCTACCTCGTCGCCGCCCAGGAAGGCGACTACGAGTGCGAGAGGCATGCCAATACGGAAAGCGACAATATTTCAGAGGCCATGTTCCTCGGCCTGCGCAGGGCCGCCGGCCTTAGCGGCGAGGAATTCAGGGCAGCGACAGGCAAGGGCCTGTATGAGACATTCGGGGCGCAGCTGGAGAAGCTGGCCGCCGCCGGCCTGCTGGAGGCAGACCGCCCGCTGGGCGCGGGCACAGGCAGCGGCGATGACGCAGGCGGGGGCAGCACACAGCCGCAGGGCAGGGGTGACGCCCGGCCGCAGGGCAGCACACAGCCGCAGGGCAGGGGTGACGCCCGACCGCAGGGCAGCACACAGCCGCAGGGCAGGGATGGCTGCGCGGCCAAGGGTGCCGGCCGCGACGGTGCAGGCGCAGGCGATGGCGATGGCCTCAGGGTTTGGCTCACGCCTAAGGGGATAGATATTTCCAATACCGTTTTCTTGGAATTTATGTGATATGGAGGGTCCAGATGCAAATTACCGATACGCTGATCGATTATCTTGGCGAACTTTCCAGGCTAGAGCTTTCGGAAGAAGAGAAGCAGGCGCGCAAGAAAGATCTGACGGATATACTGAACTACATGGACAGGCTGAACGAGATCGACACCACAGGCCTTCCTGAGATGACGCACCCCTTTGACGCGTCGAACAATTTTCGTGAGGATGTGGTGAGCAACGGCGACAGGCGGCAGGAGATGCTGGAGAACGCGCCAGACAAGAAGGGCGACTTCTTCAAAGTGTTCAGCACCGTCCCCTGATCGGCGCCATGGGCATAGGGCGGCAGGCACCGCCCCTATTGGCGCGTTGCGGGGCTAGAAGTTATTTCCGCATAGATTTTGTGGCGTACGGACGGCCGCAGTGGAGGCATAGATGAACGTGAACCAGACCAATGATATCAGGGGGCTTACGGCCTTGGAGCTTGGGCGCCTCATAAAGGAGAGGAAGATAAGCAGCCTTGAGGCGGCCAGGATATATATTGACGCCATAAAGCGCGAGGACGGCGAGATCGGCGCGTATATCAGCGTGTTTGAGGAAGCGGCGCTCGCACAGGCCGAAGCCGCCCAGAAACTCGTCGACAGCGGCGTGGGCGGGCCGCTCGCGGGCGTGCCCGCGGCGGTCAAGGACGCCATCTGCGTGAAGGGCGAGAGGACGACGGCGGGCTCAAAGATACTTGAGGATTTCAGGCCGCCCTACGACGCGCACATCATAGAGAAGATGAAGGAGGCAGGCGCGGTCATAATCGGCAAGGCCAACCTCGACGAGTTCGCCATGGGCGGCTCCACGGAGACCTCATACTTCGGCGTGACAAGGAACCCATGGGATCTGGAACGTGTGCCCGGCGGCTCGTCGGGCGGTTCCGCAGCCGCTGTGGCCGCAGGGCTTGCGCCCTATGCCATAGGCTCCGATACGGGCGGCTCGATAAGGCAGCCCTGCGCGTTTTGCAACCTGACTGGCATAAAGCCGACATATGGCAGCGTTTCGCGCTATGGCCTGATGGCCTACGCCTCGTCCCTGGACCAGATCGGCCCCGTGGGCAAGGATGTGCGCGACTGCGCCGCCGTGCTGTCGATGATATCCGGAAGGGACAAGAGGGACAGCACCAGCGTGATCGAGCACGGATTCGATTTCTCGTGGGCCTGGGGCGGCGCAGGCGGCAGCGCGGGAAGCGCGGGCGCCGGGAACGGCAGTTCTTGGGGCGGAGCGGGCGGCGCGGGTGCCGGGAACGGCAGCGCTTGGGCCGCAGGCGGCATGGATGGAGCGGGCGGCAGCGCGGGCGCTGCTGGCACCGGCACGGCTGATGGCGGGCGGCCCCTGGACGGGCTGCGCATCGCCCTCCCCACCAATTACTTTGCCATGGGGCTTGCGGAAGACGTGAAGGACGCCGTGCTGAAAGCGGCGAAGGCTATGTCCGGGATGGGGGCGCAGGTGGACGAGATCGAGATCCCGCTGATCGAGTACGCAGTCCCCGCATATTATATAATCGCCTGCGCGGAGGCCAGTTCCAACCTCTCGCGCTATGATGGGGTGAAATACGGGTTCAGGTCCAAGGAGGCGGGCGATATACTGGAGATGTTCTATAAGTCCCGCAGCGAGGGCTTTGGCGCCGAGGTCAAGCGCAGGATCATGCTGGGCTCCTTTGTGCTGAGCTCGGGCTATTTTGATGCGTATTACAAGAAAGCGCTGCAGGTGCGGGGGCTGATAAAAGGCTCATTCGATGAGGCCCTGCAGCAGCACGACTTTATCCTCAGCCCTGTAAGCCCGACACCGGCCTACAGGATCGGCCAGCAGATATCAGATCCGCTTGCGATGTACCTTGCGGATATATATACAGTGTCGCTCAACCTATCCGGCCTTCCAGGGATCGCGCTGCCATGCGGGTTCGACAGGGAAGGCATGCCCATAGGCATGCAGCTTATAGGCAAGCCATTTTCCGAAGGCGGGCTGATCCGGGCCGGCCTCGAGTGGCAGGCCGCGACGGATTACCATAAAAAGCGGCCGGAGCCGCGCAAAGGGCGCGGGCAGGCGGAGTAGGCACAGCGGGGCAAGGCCGCCCCGCCCACGTATGAACAGCAACGTTTTAGGCGAACAGCAACGTTTCAGGCAGCCACGACAGGAGGTAGTTTACCGCTCATGGATTATGAAATTGTAATGGGGCTAGAGGTCCATGTGGAGCTTTCCACTAAAACCAAGATATTCTGCGGATGCAGCACGGAATTCGGGGGCG
>JAIRSA010000053.1 GCA_031255695.1 Eubacteriales Family XIII. Incertae Sedis bacterium
AAAGCGAACGACAGGCTTACCGAGACGCAGATCCGCGCCCTGCTCGCCGAACTGGACAAATGCGAAAACCCATATTCCTGCCCCCACGGCAGGCCGGTCTTCCTGCGCCTAGGCAAGCGCGATATAGAAAGGCTCTTCAAACGCGTGTAATGCCCTCCGGTTAAAACCGTTTTTGTCACGAATATGCCATAATACGGTACTGGACAAACATATGTTTGTATGCTATACTTGTAATGTTCATGCGGTTCCCAGACTAAAGGATAGCCAATATTCGCGCAGTGATTTTAGTCGAAGAACAGTATCGGCTACGTCTATGCATATGCATGCGGCCGCCTTGGCGGCTGTGCTTTGGGGTGCTTTATGAAGATTCTCGGCATTGATCCGGGCTACGCCATACTCGGCTACGGCTTTATCGAAGCCAGGGGCGGGAAGTTCTCACTTATTGAATATGGGACTGTGGACACCGCAAGCGGCATGGCCATGCCGGAACGCCTTAAACTGCTCTATTCGCGCCTTATGGAGCTGATATACGAATTCGGGCCGGACGTTGCGGCCATAGAGGAACTGTTTTTCAACAACAATGCCAAGACGGCCCTGCTTGTCGGGCAGGCCAGGGGCGCTGCCATACTGGCCTGTGTGAACTCTGGGCTCGGCATATATGAGTATACGCCGCTGCAGATCAAGCAAGGGCTCACAGGCTACGGGCGCGCCGACAAGAACCAGATGCAGCTGATGGTCAAAACCCTGCTGGGCATCAAAGAGACGCCAAAGCCGGACGACGCCGCCGATGCCCTTGCCGCCGCCATATGCCACGCCAACTCCGCGAACTGCCTGGGCAGGATAGACGCCGCGCTCCGCGCCGGCGGGATGCCGCAGAGGCGCGGATAGCCAGTAGGCCGCAAGGAGCTCCAGAAACGGAGGCGGGAAGGCGCCCGCAAGGCCCGTAAGCCGGAACAGGCAGGGCGCGAAGACACCCGCAAGGCCCCGCAAGCCGGGACAGGCAGGGCGCGAAGACACCCGCAAGGGCCCCAGAAGCCGGGACAGGCAGGGCGCGAAGACACCCGCAAGGCCCGGAAGCCGGGACAGGCAGGGCGCGAAGCGCCCGATGGAGGCATATAAACAAAATGATATATTATATAAAAGGCACTCTCGCCATGAAGCTTGAAGGGAAACTGGTGATCGAGGCTTCCGGCCTCGGCTTCGAGGTATTCGTGCCGGACAGCTCCAGATTGCTCCGCGAGGAGGAAGGCGCACAGATCCAGGTTTTTACCGCCATGATGGTCAAGGAGGACGGCATAAGCCTCTACGGCTTCCCTGACACAGCGTCGCTCGCTATGTTCCACAAACTGCTCGCCGTGAGCGGGGTAGGGGCGAAGGCCGCAGTCTCGCTGCTTGCGGCCATGTCGCCGCAGGAACTGTCCGAAGCCATAGTGTTCGGCGACGCCGCCATGCTGTCCCGTGCGAACGGCATAGGCAAAAAGACGGCGGAACGCATAATACTTGAGCTCAAAGACAAGGTCGATATCCTCTCGCCCGCAGCGGCTCAGGCACAGGCCTCAGCAGGCGGCGCGCTTGACGGCGGCTCGCCGCGCGGGGATGCCGTCGAAGCCCTGACGGGGCTCGGCTATTCGCGCACGGAGGCCGCGCTAGCAGTGGCGTCTGTCCAGGGCGAAGGGCTTGCCGCCGAAGAATACATACGGCTGGCCCTAAAGGCGATGGCGCCCAAGACGCATTGAGGCGGGCGTACGGGCATACGCGTAAAAATCAGACACAGGCACCGGAGAAGCGCAGCGCACACGCAGCAGCCCGGCCACAGGGCATGCGCCGGAGAAGCGCAGCGCACACGCAGCAGCCCAGCCACAGGGCATGCGCCCACATATATATAAAGGTAGAATATGGATACTTATGACAACAGGATGACAGCGCCGACGCGCCTTGACACGGACGAAGAATATTCCGAACTGAACCTGCGCCCCAGGAAACTCAGCGAATACATCGGGCAGAGGAACGTCACCGACAACCTAAAAGTATTTATCGACGCGGCGCAGCTGCGCGGCGAGCCCCTTGACCACGTGCTGTTCTACGGGCCGCCGGGGCTCGGCAAGACGACGCTGGCGGGCATTATTGCGGCGGAGCTGGGGGTGGATCTTAGGATTACGTCAGGCCCTGCCATAGAGCGGGCGGGCGATTTGGCTGCCATCCTCACAAATTTGAACGAGAAGGACGTGCTCTTTATCGACGAGATACACAGGCTGAACCGCAGCGCGGAGGAGATACTCTACTCGGCGATGGAGGACTACGAGATTGCTATGGTGGTGGGCAAGGGGCCGTCGGCGAAGTCCTACCGCATCGACCTGGCTAAGTTTACGCTGATTGGCGCCACAACGCGGGCGGGGAGTTTGTCCGCGCCGCTGCGCGACCGCTTTGGCATTATCAGCAAATTTGAGATGTATGAACCGGAGGAGCTGGCCGAAATAATACGGCGATCGGCAAAGCTGCTGGGTATTGGTATAGATACGGAATCGCTTGCGGAACTTGCGTTGCGCTCCCGCGGTACGCCGCGCGTGGCGAACAGGCTACTGAAGCGCGTGCGGGAGTTTGCCCCGGTGCGTGGTAGCGGTGTGATAGACAGGGAGATTACGGACGAGACGCTACGCTCGCTTGGTATTGACGCGATGGGGCTTGAAGGCTTAGACCGAGACATCCTGCGGCTGATTATAGACAAGTTTTCCGGGGGGCCGGTAGGCATTGACACGATAGCGGCGGCCATAGGCGAGGAGCGCGTAACGATAGAGGACGTCTACGAGCCCTACCTGATGCAGGCGGGATTCCTGCACCGTACCAAGCAGGGGCGCGTAGCCTCACGCGACGCCTGGCTGCACCTCGGACTCACTCCGCCGGAAACGGACACCCAGCTGAGCTTTGAGGTGGACGCCACAGACGAGGCGGGAGAGTGAACCCCTGCGCTTGTAAAAGAGCTTGCGATGTTTTAGAATAGGGACATGAAAACTATTGATGTAATCTTTGAATGG
>JAIRSA010000057.1 GCA_031255695.1 Eubacteriales Family XIII. Incertae Sedis bacterium
CTGCTAAAAAATATTTTTGATTATATCCATGCCGGCCACGAAGGTGCCGATGGACGCGCCTACATTCGCCATGAACACTATCATTATTATTCTCAGGAAGCGGTTCTTGAAAAAGCCCTTGAAGCTGAATATGTCCTCCGGGACCTTTTCGATGTCCTCAACTGTCGGCTTCCGCAGATAGGCTTCGACAAGCCCCGAAAACCAGCCGCACGCGAAAAACGGGTGCAGTGTGGTGAACGGCGCGACCACCACGGAGGTTAGCACCGTCAGCGGGTGCGCGAATGCGGCGAGCGTGAAAATGCCCGCGAGCGTGCTGGTGTATAGGAACCAGGTCTTGATCTGATCGAAGCCCACAGAGGCGCCCTGCACGAAGCCCACAACTATAAGCGCGACTATCGCTATCGGTATCAGCCACCCTATGACCTTCGCAATGGGCGGGGCGGCCGGGACCGTCGATATCGCGTCCAGATCCTGCTCCTGGTATATCTGCGTTTTTACGCCTGGGACGTGGGCGCCCCCTAGGATTGCCACGACTTTGCCCCCTGGCGCGTTCTTGATCTTGTTCGCCAGATATTGGTCGCGTTCGTCAATCAGTACCTTGCCCACCTTGGGGAATTTGTCGCGTATATCGCCGATTGCCGCCTCAAGCATGTCCTCCTTCAGCATTTTCTGGAGGTCTTCGTCGGTAAGCTCGTCCTCTTCGTCAAACGAAAATATGAGGCTGGATATCATGCGGATCTTCTCAAAGAAATTCAGGCTGCGCCAGACCCTCAGAAATGTCACCTGTATCTCGCGGTCAGCGAGCACCAGCTCGGCGCCCACCTCTTTCGCGCTCGCCATGCCCTGCGCCATCTCCTGCCCGACATTGGTGTCCAGCTTTTCCGCCAATTTCTTCTGATATGAGCTGAGTATCAGGTTGGCGAACATGAAGCCTATCTTTTTTGATTTTATGACCTGGGCAATATCTGTGTTTTTCCATTGCTGCGGGTTCTGTATTTCCTTATACCTGTCTGCATCCAGTTCGATGCACACGCTGTCGGGCCGCTCCTTGTCTATCACCTTCTTGACCAATTCGGCGCTTTGTTTTGACACATGCGCCGTCGGTATCAGGATCAGCTCCTTGCCGTTATACTCAAGCCTTGAGACGCTCTCTTCGCCGTATACCTCTGTATCGGCCACGGCGCTGGCTGCGCCGGCAACAGCGCCCTCGGAGCCGCCAGCCACCGTCTCGGCGCCAGCTGTGTCAGCCGCGCCAGCCTCTGCGCCCGTGGGCTTCGCTTCTGCAAGCGCCTCAAGGCCGGCAGGCACAAATGCGCCCGCTCCGGCTGCGCCTGCCCCCGATGGGACGCCATCATCGGCGGCCATCCGGCCTTGGGTTTTATCAAAAAATATATTCATGTTTCAAATTCCCTTTCATCAGTCTCTTTGGCCATTATGTCATAATAATGCGAAGTAATGCGAAGCATTTTATGATATATCTGCCATCTCCGCGCAGCGGAGGGCCTCAAATGATAATAGCCGCCTTTTGGCTATTATATCATAATAATGCGAAGCATTTTATGATATATCTGCCATCTCCGCGCAGCGGAGGGCCTCAAATGATAATAGCCGCCTTTTGGCTATTATATCAGATGGCGCCGCTTGTGTACATAGGCATGAAATATTCGTGCAGGTTGTGGGATCCGTTTTGCAGTGTTGGCTGCGGGATCGCGGGATAAGGTTGCGGGATAAGGTTGAGGATCAAGCTTGCAGACAATGGCTGCAGAGACGTGGTGGGCGTGGTGATGGCCTCCGCACAATCGGCGTGGTAGGCGCGGCGATGGCTTCCGCACCATCGGCGTGGCCGCCGCCATGCCGTTGGCCGGGCTCTCGCTGGCCTTAATTAGCCCAAAAAATAGTATATACTGATCCACTTCTTGAAATGCCTTGACTGCGGATCAGTACAACTATGGTTACATCAATACCGACGTAGCGAGCAGCGACATAATGCAGGTTCCGATACAATATAAAACCCCTTTTGAAACAGCGATTGGAACTCACTTTAGTGCAAAGCATTCGGTTACTCTACAAATGTGCAACTCTCGCCTTTCTGCATGCTGTCCAGCCCGCGACTACGCCTAAGCGCATCCCCCTGTGCGGGCAGGCCCCCCCGAATGGCACAGACCCGCTACGTCGGCCGTTTGTTGGGCAAATTTAGAAGTTCTTCGTCCCTTTGACGAAGGGTCCCCTTTATTCCCCACATCCCCTTTGATGCCGCGCGGCTTTCGCCGCATCGAACTTTTATATATCGAACGGCCAAGGCCGTTTCGACCTGTGTTTGATATATTCCTTCCCCATGCCGGCCCTGCCGCCCCGAAGGCGCCACGCCGGGCCAAAACTGGATTTTGCCATAGCCGCCGGGGCAGTCCGCCCCAATGGCGCCTTGCCGGGCTATTTGCCTGTCGGCTTGACCATTTGATAGATGACAGAGACGCCTTTGTTCCATTCATCGATCGTCAAAGGATTTGTGGTAAAATTCCGTATGGCGGCGCTGTAGCAAAAATTCGACAGCAAAACCACAAACGCGTCAATGTCCAAAGGCTCTATGCGCCCCAGTTCCAGCATATGCTCCAAAAGCTTCGCGGTGTAGTTCATTGGCAGGCTTAGTATGCTCTCTTTCATGAACTCTTCGCTCCGCTTGTCCGTCCTGCTCTCCACCGCTGCGATGGTGACAGTGCGATCCATTATCTCCTGGTCTTCCGGCTCAAAGAAGAAGTTCGTCATCATAAGCACGTCGAAAGGTGGAGCAGTTTCGGCAAGTTTATAAAGCTCGTCGAGGTCTGGAAGGACCTTTTTCATGTTTTCCCTGTACAGATCGTATATGCTTGTCAGGATATCGTCCTTCGAAGCGAAGTGGCTGTACAGAGATGCCGATTTTATATGCACGGCATTCGCTATATCTCTAGTCGTAACCCTATAGTAACCGTATTCGGAAAACATCTGGATTGCGGCCTCGATTATTTTTCGCTTGGTGCCTACTTTTTTCTGGCATCCTGCTTGCGTGTTTTCCATCTTGAACTCCAACTCTATCCTAAGTATACCTAACGAGCGTTCGGTTGTCAACATGAAATTTCGTTTTTTTGAAAAAAAATATTACAAAACGTCAAGTAGCGAAAATTAGGGCGGGCGCACTGCCTACACACGTGTAAATTTCAACGATTTTGCGGTCGGATCAGTGCTGGGCGGAGGCGCCAGCTGGGCCGGGCAGGCCAGGCGGAGGCGCTAGCTGGGCCGGGCAGGCCAGGCGGAGGCGCTAGCTGGGCCGGGCAGGCCAGGCGGGGCGCTAGCTGGGCCGGGCAGACCAGGCGGAGGCGCTAGCTGGACCGGGCAGCCGGGGCGCCATTGCCCGCCTACAGGCGGCTGCCGAAAAGCCGTCCGCTGCCAAGCCGGGCAAAAGGCGCCCTTGCCTGCCTACAGGCGGCTACTCAACGGCGGCGCCTGATTTCTGCGCTGCCTGGGCCCAGGCGTTCAGTTCGCGGAATATTTCGCTCACATTTGGGCCGCCGGCGCCTCCGGCCGTGCCCGCCGCGAAAAGCACGCCGTTCTCGGCATCGCCCGCGGCGGTGGCTGCCACGGCTTCCGCCAAGCAGAAGCTTATGCCCGTCTTGGGGCATGTGTCCAAGCATGACACGCAGCGGGCGGCGGGGCGGCCGCCGCTCAATATGTCTTCCGCCAACTTGTTCCTGACGATCCTGGCCGGCATGCCCAGGGGGCTTTTCACGATCACGGAATCGCGGCCCGCCCTGTCGGTGTAGATCTGTTTTACGGCCGCAGGCGCGCCGCACTCCTCCGCCGCCACGAATTCCTCTTCAAGCTGGATCCCGTCGGCGCCGTACCTCAGCATATCGGCCAGCCGCCTGCCGTCCACGCGGCCGTCAGCCACTATCAGCGGGCAGTTGGGCAGATCCTCAAGCTCGCGCCTTATCTCGATGATGGTCTGGTAGAACTGCCCGGCGGCCGATTCAAGCTCTTCCTCTTTATAGCCGATGTGCCCGCTCTTGCCAGCGCCCTCAAATATAATCGCGTCCGGGGCGCGGTTATATTTCTTCGCCCAGTTCCGCCTGAGCACCCCTACCGCCCGCGCAGAAGCCACGACAGGCACGAGCTTCACCCTCGCGCCCTTCGCTATGCCGGGCAGTGCGATGGGCAGCCCCGCGCCCGATACTATTATGTCGGCGCCCGCCTCGATCGCCGCCCTCACCAGTTTGGCGTAGCCCGTCAGCGCATATGGCACGCTGGCCGCCAGCGCGCCGCGCCCGCCGCTGCCCGCCGGGCCGCCCATCATCTCCCGCGCCATGCGTATATTGCCCTGAAGCGCCCTTATATTGGCAGATTCAGGGTCTTCGAGGTAGCCCTCTTCTAGGGCCCCCGGCTGCATCGCCGTGAGTATGCCGACGCCCCCGTTTGCGGCGACCGCCGCCGCGAGCCGCGGCGTGGAGAAGGCCGCGCCCATATCGCCCTGGAACACAGGGACAGGGATCTCAAGCTCTCCCAGCTTTATCGGGTTCAGCCCCAGCTCGTTGGGCTTGCGCACGGGGCGCAGCAGATTCAGCCTGAAAAAGGCGTCCAGCTCCTCCATGATATGCAGCAGGCCGCCCTGCTGCTGCTCGTCCATATGCGAGAATACGGCTTCCACCATCTTCTCATGGAACCTGTCATGCTCCCTCACGGCGGCAAGCCCTTCCTCGGTCAGCTCGACCTTGACCATGCGCCTGTCTTCTGGCACGCGGAAACGCCTGGCGTAGCCCTTCTTCACCAGTTTGTCCATAGCTGTGGTGAGGGCGCCGACGCTTATTTTCACCCCCGCCGCCACCTGCGTCATCGTCTTGGCCTTGCCCACGCCGATCTCGCTCAGCGTGTGTATCTCCCCTATAGTCAGGTTGTTGCCGGTCGCGCGCCCTATGGCCTCTTCCTCGGCCTTCATGGCGCTCCGGTACAGGCTCACGAGGATTTCATTTATCCTTGCCGTTTTGTCTTTCATTATCTCCCCGCACAGCTTGCGGCAATGCCTATCACAGCGCCGCACGCGTCTGCGCTTTCTACTTGCCTATAGCAAAAAGGATCTCGCAGCGGCAGGCGATCTTCCCGTCCAGCCAGGCAGTGCCTGTGCCCGTGCCCGCCCTGCTGCGCACCCTGTCCAATGTCACTTCAAGCTTCAGTGTGTCGCCCGGCTGCACCTTCTCGCGGAACTTCGCGTCGCGTATGCCGCCGAAATACGCTATCTTGCCCCGGTTCGCGGGCATCGACAATATGCCGACCGCCCCGGCCTGGGCAAGCGCCTCGACAATAAGCACGCCCGGCATGACCTTCTCCTGCGGGAAATGGCCACGGAAATAGTACTCGTCCTCTTTGACGTATTTCACTGCCAGCACCCTCTCCCCGGCCTGCATCTCCAATATGGCGTCAATCAGCAGGAACGGATCCCGGTGCGGGATTATTTCCATTATCCCTTCCCTGTCCATCAATATGTTTTCGGCATTATTATCCATAATGTAAATTCCTTATCTGGGCGGCGCCCGTGCCGCGCCGAGGCCGGCCGCTTCCATGCTGCCAGCGGCGGGGCCTCCGGCCTCCGGCCGCGCCCGCCAGGCTATTGCCTGTATTTTTTCAATATTATCGTGCCATTGTGGCCGCCGAAGCCCAGCGAGTTCGACATTACGCACCCCAGCTCCGCCGCCCTGGCGCCTTCAGGCACATAGTCGAGATCCAGTCCCTCGTCGCGTACCTTCAGGTTTATGGTCGGCGGTATGACGCCGTCCCTCATCGCCTTTATGCATACGATCGCTTCGAGCGCGCCTGCCGCCCCCAGCATGTGCCCGGTCATGCTCTTCGTCGAGCTCACCGGGATCTTGTAGGCCGCGTCGCCGAACACGTCCTTGATCGCCTGGGTCTCATATAGGTCGTTATACGGCGTGCCCGTGCCATGAGCGTTTATATAATCGACCTCCGCGCCCTGGATGCCGGCATATTCCAGGGCCATGCGCATCGCCTCGGCCGCGCCCGTGCCGCCTGGGGCAGGCTGCGTTATATGGAAGGCGTCGCAAGTGGCGCCATAGCCGACGACCTCCGCGAGGATCTCCGCGCCGCGCGCAACCGCACGGTCATGCTCTTCCACCACAAGCATGCCGGCACCCTCGCCCATCACGAAGCCGTCCCTCTCCTTGTCGAAAGGGGTCGAGCACCTGTCCGGATCGTTACGCTGCGACATTGCCGTCATATTCACAAAGCCCGCGAAGCAGGTGGGCGCAAAGGGCGCCTCGCCGGCCCCGGCAATAACGGCGTCCATATACCCGTGCCGTATGGCGCGCCAGGCCTCGCCTATGGCATGCGTCCCGCAGGAGCAGGCTGTCACGATATCCATCGCCGAGCCCTTGGCATTGTTCTGTATGGCTATATTGCCGGCCAGTATGTTGCCGATGATCATGGGGACGAGCACGGGCGAGACACGCCCCAGCCCGCGTTCGGCGGCTTTTTTGATCGCGCCCTCCAATGTGGTGATGCCGCCGATGCCGCTGCCGGCGTACACGCCGAAGCGGTTGGGATCGATATTCTCCCCGCTGACGAGGCCGCTCGCCTCCATCGCCTCTGTGGCCGCCGTCGCGCCGTACTGGCAGAATAGGTCCATCCTGCGGCTTTCCTTCTTGTCCCTATATTCGAAGCCCTTTACCTCGCCGCCCATCTTTACTGACATTTCAGACGTATCAAGCTTCGAAATCAGGCCGATCCCGTTCTTGCCCGCACTTATCCCGGCCCATGTGTCCTCCACATTGTTGCCTAGAGGGCTTACAGCTCCCATGCCGGTTATCACTACTCTTCTTTCCAACATATCCATCTCCTTGAAATATTATGCGCTGGCGCTACGCCGACATGCCCCCGTCTATGCCCAGCACCTGGCCTGTTATATATGACGCGCTGTCCGATGCCAGGAAGGCGATCGCCTTGGCGACTTCCGCCGGCGCCCCTGCCCTTCTAAGGCTGATCGCCTTCAGCATGGCGGCCTTCTGCTCGTCGGTCAGTATCCCCGTCATGTCCGTCTCTATATATCCCGGCGCGACTGCGTTCACGGTCACGCCGCGCGCGCCCAGCTCCTTTGCCGCCGACAGCGTCATGCCCACAAGCCCTGCCTTAGACGCCGCATAGTTGACCTGCGCCGGATTGCCGCGGATCCCCGCGATCGATGAGACATTCACTATCCTGCCATAACGCTGCTTTGTCATCATCGGCACGATGGCCGCCATCATGTAGAACGCGCCGTTCAGATTCGCCCCGATCACATCGTCGAAATCCTCCGCCCCCATGCGCAGAATCAGCTTGTCCCTGGTTATCCCGGCATTGTTCACCAGGATATCCACCCTTCCGAACTTTTCCTTTGCCAATGCGGCGACCTGTCTGCCGTGCTCAGGGTCGGCCGCGTCCCCGCGCACGAGTTCGGCCCTGGCCCCCATGCCCGCGATCGTGCGCAGCGTCTCCTCGGCTGCGTCTTCATTGCTGCGGTAAGTAAGCACGAGCTCCGCCCCCCTGCTTGCGAACTCGATCGCCGTCGCCCTGCCTATGCCGCGTGTGCCGCCTGTAATGACTGCGATTTTTCCTTTCATCTCATGCTCCAATCTTATGGCCATGTCATGGATCGGCCATGCTGTAATATTGCCGGCGCGCCCCGGTCCGCGTCATGCGTAAGCTGCAGTCGCGCTTCCGGCCGCGTCATGCAGAAGCCATGATCGCGCCCCGGCCCGCGTCAGGCAGAAGCTGCAGTCGCGCTTCCGGCCGCGTCATGCCCCGGCCACGGCTTTGTCACGCGTGAGCCCCGGCCGCGCCGGCAGAAGCACAAGTCATGCCCCGCCACGCCAAGCGGAAGCCACAGCCCTGCCCCGGCCACTTCAGGCAGAAGCCACGCTTATGCCCCGGCCGCGCCGCGCAGGTACGACACTGCCGCTTCTATCCCGTCCACGCTGCCTACGCTCAGCACTGCTGCCCCCGGCAGCGTATTTCTCACCAGGCCGGCAAGCGTCTCGCCCGGCCCCACTTCGATAAACAGCTCTACGCCGTCGTTTGCCATGTTCTCTATCGTCTCCTGCCAGTACACGGGGCTCATGACTTGACGCGCCAGCCTGCCGCGTATCCAGGCCGCGTCCGCCTCCGCTTCGGGCTTGCCGAGCATGATGGGCCGGCCTGTGACATTTGTGTATACCTTGATGCGCGGCGCCGAGAGTTTCACAGACGCGAGCTCTTCCTCCAGCCTTTTCGCCGCTGGCGCCATCATGCTGCTGTGGAACGCCGCGCTGACGTTCAGCGGCACGGCCCGCAGGCCGTGCTCCTTGGCCTTCCGCCGCAGCCGCCCCAGCGCATCCTTGTCGCCTGCCGCCACGGTCTGCCCTGGCGAGTTGTAGTTGGCCGCCTCAAGGATCCCGCCTTCCCTGGCCTCTTCGATGCAGGCCAGTATAGCGCCGCGCTCCCCCAGCACGGCTGCCATGCCGCCGCTCTGCCCGCCGTCCGCGCTGCGGCCGGCTTCTGCCATGAACCCGCTGCGCTTCCTCACGAGCGCCAGCCCCTCCGCGAAACCCGCGATGCAGCCGGCCGCCGTGAGCGCCGAGTATTCGCCGAGGCTGAACCCGGCCATCGCCACTATCTCAATTTGGGCTTGCGCGGCTGAGGCGGCCGCTGATGCCCCAGATCCTATTGCCGCCTCCTTGCACGGCGGGCCCGCCGCCGTTTCCGCCCCGGCCAGCCCCTCGGCCGCCAGGCACTCCACAGCTCCCGCCCCGGCTCCTGTGGCCTGCGCCCCCGCTGCAGCTTCCGCCCCGACGGGTCCCACGGCCTGCGCCCCGGCGAGCCCGCCGGCCGCCAGGCATTCCACGGCTCCCGCCCCGGCGAGCCCCTCGGCCGCCAGACGCGCCATCAGCGCAGCGTAGGCCGCCATGGACACGGTGAACACCGTCGGCTGCGTCACATGGGTCTCTTTCAGCTCTTCCTTGCTCCCGTCAAAGCACCATCCCTTGATGTCCTCGCCCGCCAGGCCGAAAATCCTGGCTGCGTCAGGGCAGCTGTCAAAGAGATCCCTGCCCATGCCCGGATATTGCGCCCCCTGGCCCGCAAATAAAACTCCTGTTTTCATAAATCTCCTTAGTCTCCTCAAACATTTCCCTTATAATGGCCGCTGCCTTCTGCTCTTTCTTCACGAGACCGGCTATCTGCCCTGCCATCACCGACCCGTTCACCACATCGCCGTCCTTCGCCGCTATCCTCAGCGTGCCGGCAAGCCGCTGCTCAAAAGCGTCTGCGTCTATGCCGCTCTTTTCCAACGACAATATCTCTTTGGTCATACGGTTTTTCAGGACGCGCACAGGCCGCCCGACGCTACGCCCGGTCGTGACGGTATCCGTGTCCTTCGCTTTGATTATCATGTCTTTGTACTGCTGCGAGACGGTGCATTCCTTCGCCACCAGAAAACGGGTGCCCACTTGCACGCCCTTGGCGCCTAGCATGAACGCCGCCGCGATCCCGCGCCCATCGGCAATGCCGCCTGCCCCTATCACTGGTATGCTCACTGCGTCGGCCACCTGGGGTATGAGCGCCATGGCCGTGGACTCGCCAATATGCCCGCCCGCTTCCTGGCCCTCGGCGATTACCGCATCGGCCCCGCTCCTCGCCATCCTGACGGCAAGCGCCACAGACGCCACCACGGGAATGGCCTTGATGCCGGCCGCCTTCAGCATTTCCATATACTTGCCTGGGTTGCCCGCACCGGTTATGACCACGTCCACCCGCTCCTCGCACAGCATGGACATGACCTCGTCCACATATGGGCTCAGCAGCATGACGTTTACCCCAAATGGCCTCTCGGTCAGGGCGCGCGTGGCCGCGATCTCAGCCCTCACAGCCTCGGCGGGCGCATTGCCGGCCGCGAGGACCCCCAGCCCGCCGCCGTTTGATACGGCCGACGCAAGCGAGCTGTCCGCGATCCACGCCATCCCCCCCTGTATGATGGGGTATTTTATCCCCAGAAGCGCCCCTATATCCTCCCTTGGCCCGTCGATCAAATCTGACATTCCAGCCTCCTTTATAATAAAATATTTTTACGCTAAAACTATTTTATCGTAATTCTAATTTATTTAATCCATTTTGTCAATAGGTGCAGCTACATTTGTACTGTTTCCCGGCTAAAACCGGACGGGCTTCGCCTTCTATCATACACAATACATCGTTTCATTTCCTATAGCAAGAGAAAATGCAATTAATTATTATATATTCACAATATGTGCAATATCTGGCAGTTCGGCCGGCAAATCGCGCCTCCCGTCCAAAATACCTGGCCCATTAGCAAAATATATTTGTCATACTCGATCGTTTGGGGTATAATAGTAGAAAACAAGAGGTTATTACTCCAGTAAAGCCAATCCCCGATTATACTGCCTGTTTGCGGGCACGGGAGTGATGCCGCTTTTTGCAGTTATACTGTTCGGCGATGCCCCGCAATAATGCGGAGCAAGAATCAACCTTAAAGATGGCGTGGTTTCAGTCGATGAACAGTATAAACGTTCGAGAAAGGAGCAATGTTATGAGCGAAGAAAAATTTGACGCCATTATTGTCGGGGGAGGGCTTGCCGGTTCTGCGGCCGCATATGCCCTGGCAAAGGCAGGCCTCGAAGTCGCCGTGATAGAGCGCGGCACTTCATGCGGCTCCAAAAATGTGACCGGCGGCCGCATTTACGCGCACAGCCTCGCGCGGCTCATCCCTGACTACGCCGAGACCGCGCCGCTGGAGCGCAAGATAGTCAAGGAGCGCATCATCCTTATGACTGGCACAGGCAGCACCGCAGTCGAATACCGCGACGAAAAGCTGAAGGACGACTCATGCGCGTCGTACTCGGTCCTGCGTGCCAAGTTTGACGCATGGCTGGCCGAAAAGGCCGAGGCGGAGGGCGCACTCTACATCACGGGCATACGCGTGGACGAGCTGATGCGTGAGGACGGGAAGATATGCGGGGTCGTCGCGGACGGCGACAGCCTCAACGCGGACGTCGTCCTTCTGGCTGACGGCGTCCACTCCCTGCTGGCCCAGCAAATCGGCATGAAAAAGGATCTGTCGCCTCACCAGGTCGGCGTGGGCGTCAAAGAGGTCATAGGGCTGGACGAAAAAACCATATCCGACCGCTTTGGCGTGCTGCCCGGCGAAGGCGTCGCCTGCCTCGTCGCGGGCCACGCTACCGGGGGCGCGGCCGGCGGCGGCATCCTCTATACCAACAAGAACAGCATATCGATAGGCACAGTGGTGAATATCGGGCAGATCGGCGCCGGGGAAGGCCTGAAAGTCCCTGACATGATCGAAAGGCTCAAGGACAGCCCCACGATCGCCCCGCTGATCGCCGGCGGCGAGCTGCTGGAATACGCCGCCCACCTGGTCCCTGAGGGCGGCGCCAACATGACGCCTGAATTGGTGGGCGACGGCGTCCTGATCGCCGGCGACGCCGCAGGCTTCGTCATGAACCTCGGCTTCACGTTCCGCGGCATGGATCTGGCTATAGAGTCCGGGCACTTGGCGGCGCAGGCCATCATAAAGGCAAAGGAGAAGGGCGACTTCTCGGCCGCCGGCCTCTCTGAATACCGCACATTGCTCGACAACAGCTTCGTGATGCGCGATCTGAAGCACTTCAGGAAAATGCCGGCATTCATGGATTCGCCTCAAATCTACAAGGAAATCCCCGAAGTCGCGGGCGAAGTGCTGGGCAGCCTCTTTGCGATCGATGGCTCAGCCCCGAAGAAACTAGTAAAAAATGTGACTTCCATACTCAAGAGCAAGATGAAACTGACGACTGTCATCAAACTTGCGAGCAAGGCGATGGGCGCCATGTAGGCCTGCGCAAAGCCGGTGCCTGGCGCATACGGCGCCGGACAGACGGGCCGCCGCAAGGCCGGTGCCTGGCGCATACGGCCAAAAGCCATTATATTTAAATTCAAAGTAGTTTAAAGGAGTGAGTATTCATGGCAAAGATGAGTGTAGATGACAAACTGGGTGTTGTCCGCTTCAAGGTGGATGAGCACAACGCCCATATCATCGTCGATGATACATACCAGAATATGGACGAAATCAACCTGCTTGTGATGGCCTGCCCCGCCTCCCTGTACAGCTACGAGGACGGCAAGGTCGCTTTCAACTATGAAGGCTGCCTTGAGTGCGGCACATGCCGCGTCCTCTCAAGCGGCAAGGTCATAAAAAGCTGGAGCTACCCACGCGGGCCGCTGGGCGTGGAGTACCACCAGGGCTAAACCTGCGGCCAAACCCGCCTAGGCGGGCCGCGCGTTCGCGGTGTTTTGCCCAAATCCTAAAGGACGCCTGACAAAGGCGTTCTTTTGTTTCCCGCGCTTTGTTTGCCATTTCAATTCAGCTCATGCAGCGCCGCCTAAATTCGATGAATTGTCCATTGTGCCTGACAGGGTTTTGATGTATCATTATTGTTATACGATATAATCACAGATAATGTATGGAGGGGTTGCATTGGAAATCAAGATAAGGGTAAGGACCGGCCCGCGTGCGGGATTCGCGGAGGCTGTGGTCCCGAAGGGCTGCACATTCGCCGGGCTTCTGGACAGGTATCAGGGCGAACTGCCGTACCGTGTCCTCGCCGTTAAGGCGGGCCATCAGGTGCGGGAGCTGAACAAGACGATAGATCAGCCCATGGATGTCACCTTCCTGGATATGCGCACGAATGCCGCAAACCGCATCTACCAGAGGAGCCTTTCTTTTATATATGCAAAGGCGGTGCGCGACACCCTCGGCGATGTCGGCGTCTTCATAGGCAACTCCCTGAACAAGGGCCTATACACGGTCATACGCAAGAGCCCCCTAGCCGACAGCGATATACAGGCGGTAGAGGCGCGCATGCGCGAGATCATAGCACTGGACATGCCTTTCGCCAAGCAGAGCGTGACGAAGGGCGAGGCCTACACACTCTTGACCGAGGACGGGCACAAAGAGAAGAAACGCGTGCTTGAGAGCGCGCCCGACATTGATAAAGTAGTCTTTTATTCCCTGGATGGCTTCAGGAGCTATTTCTATGGGCAGATGGCGCCCTCGACGGGCTATATCGAACACTTCGAGCTGCGCAAGTACAGGAACGGCGTCCTGCTGCGCTACCCGCATTATTCAAAGCCAGACGAAATCCCGCCCTACGTCGACGAGAAAAAACTTTACGAGGCCTTTGGCGAGGCCACCCAATGGGGGCGGCTCATGGGGATCTCGGTGGCGGCCGACCTTAACGAGCAGATCAGCAGCGGGCGCTGCGTCGAGATGATACAGCTGTCAGAGGCGCTGCACGAAAAAAGCATTGCCTATATAGCAGACCGCATCGCGGCTGAAAATAAGCGGATAATCCTGATCGCAGGGCCGTCGTCGTCCGGCAAGACCACATTCGCGCGCAGGCTGTGCATACAGCTGAAGGTCAACGGGCTCAACCCGCTGTACCTCGGCACGGACGACTATTTCATCGACAGGGCCGACTGCCCGAAGGACGAATACGGCGAGCCCAACTTCGAGGATCTCGTGGCGCTTGACCTAGGCCTCTTCAACAGCAATATGAATGCCTTGCTGAAGGGCGAGGCGGTCGATATCCCGCGTTACGATTTTTATCTAGGCAAGAAGGTTTTCGGCGAGCGCGTCACGAAGAGCACGCCGGGCCAGCCGATAGTGATCGAGGGCATCCACGGCCTGAACGGGCAGCTCACGGAGGGCATCGACAGCGCGGAGAAGTTCAAGATATACATCAGCCCGCTTACCGCGCTGAGCATAGACGATCAGAACCGCATCCCGACGACCGACATCCGCCTGCTGCGGCGCATGATCCGCGACAGCCATTCACGCGGCAAGGCTGCCCACAGCACGATCAGCGGCTGGCCGAAGGTGCGCGCGGGCGAAGACAAGAACATATTCCCATTCAGCGGCGAGGCGGACGTCCTGTTCAATTCAGTCCACATATACGAAATGTCGGTGCTGAAAAAATACGCCATGCCCCTGCT
>JAIRSA010000055.1 GCA_031255695.1 Eubacteriales Family XIII. Incertae Sedis bacterium
TGCCGGCCAAGACCGCGCCATACAGGGCGTGGGCGGAAGCGCTGGAGGAATACGCGTCCGGCGGGGCCATAGAGGGCGAGGAGGCGCACTGGGCCAGGATCGCGGTGGATGCCGCCGGCGCAGGGGCCCCGGGCGGCGCAAGGGCCGCAGGCACGGGCCCCGAAGGCGGCGCCGGCTACGGTACGGTATGGGCCGAGGCGAGCGAATGGGCCACGGGCGTGCTGGCGCACAGCGCACAGGAGGCCTTCGGGGCCAGCGCGGGTGATGCCCTGCTTGCCGCCCTGGCGCTGGCCATGCGGGCGTGGGACGGCCGCAGGCGGCTCGCCGTAGAGGCGGAAGGCCATGGCAGGGAGGACCTCGGCGCGGGCCTGGCGGTGGACAGGACGGTAGGCTGGTTCACGAGCGTGTACCCCGCCATAGTGGAGGCGGGAGGCGGCGCGGCAGCGGCGGTGATGGCTGCCAAGGAGGCGCTCAGGGCGGCGCCGCGCGGCGGCGTGGGCTACGGCGCGCTCAAGTGGATGGCAGGCAAGGGCTACGCCAGGGTGAAAGGCGCGGTGGGCTTCAACTACCTGGGCGATATGGACAGCGAGGCGGGGCGGCTCGAAGGCATCTCCCCGTCATGGCTGGGGAGCGGCGGCGACGTGGCGCCGGAGAACAGGCGGCCGCACGCGCTAGAGATCAACTGCATGTCGGAGGGCGGGCGCATCAGGGCCTCCCTGTCCTACAACAGATCGCTATACGGCCAGGGGCGGGCGGAAGCGCTGGCCGCCCGGCTGGCGGAGGCGATAGAGGAGGTGGCCCGCGCCTGCGCGGCGCAGGCTGCGGAAGGGCGCGTCATGACAGGCTCGGACTATGGCGTGCCGGGCATGGGGCAAGCGGAGCTTGAGGGCATACTGGCAGGCGGCCCGGTAGAAAGGATCTACGGGCTCACGCCGATGCAGGAAGGCTTGCTCTACCACAAGATGTCCGGCGGGGGCGCGTCCGGCTACGTGCTGCAGACCGCCTTCCGCGCCAGCGGGAGGGTAGACATGGAGCTCACCGAAGGGGCGCTCAGGCTGCTTGCGCTTAAATACCCGGCTTTAAGGACAAGGTTCGCCTGGTCTAGGTCCGGGAGGCCGCTGCAGGCAGTGGCCGCAGACAGGCGCATAGAGCTCGCCGAGGCCTGGCCCGCCGACGAGGCCGGGGTGCGGCGGATAAAAGGGGAAAACGTGAGCAGGGGCTTCGATCTGGAAAAAGACAGCCTGCTGAGGGTGACCGCCGTCCACATGCCGGACGGGGAGGACATGCTGCTCTGGACAGCGCACCACATCATAATGGACGGGTGGTGCATATCGCTGCTGCTGAGGGACTTCCTGGGTTTCTACAGGGCGCTTTCGGAGGGGGCGGAGCCAGGGCCGCTTGAAGAAGGGATAAAGGAGTGGGGCAAGGGCCGTGCCGGCTATTGGGGATACATATCGTGGCTTGAGGGGCAGGGCAGGAAGGCGGCCATGGGCTACTGGGCCAGGCTGCTTGAGGGCTACGAAGGGGCCGCAGTGGTGCCGGCCGTAGGGCCTGGTGCGGACGGGCCCCGCGGCAGCGGCGAGGAGCTCCACACGATAGGCGAGGAGCTCACGGCGGCCGCAGTGGCGCTGTGCACCAAGCTGGGGGCGACGCTGAACACGGCGCTTGAGGCGGCGTTCGGGATCGTGCTGCAGAGGTGCTGCATGTCGCGCGACGTCGTATTCGGCAAGGTGGTCTCCGGCAGGGGGGCGCCGCTCCCTGGCATAGAGGAGGAGGTAGGGCTCTTCATAAACACCGTGCCCGTGCGGGCCAAAACCGGCGAGGGGGATACGGCCGGGCAGCTGATAAAGTCAATGCAGGCGCAGGCCATAGAGGGGCTGCGGCACGAGCACGCGCCGCTGGCCGAGGTGCAGGCGGCGAGCGCCGCTGGCAGGGGGCTCATCCAGACGATGTTCGCCTTCGAGAACTATTATGTGGACAAGGAAGGCATAGGGCAGGGGCTGCCCGGCCTGGAGATAGAGACGGAGGGATCCCGTGAGGAAGTGGAATACCCGATATCGGTCAGCGCGTACGCCGAAGGCGGGCGGGTGACGCTGCGGGCGATGTATGACCCTGAAAAGCACTGCGCGTGGGAAGCGGCGGCGCTGCTCAGGCGGATGGAGAAGGTACTGGGGCAGATGGCGGAAGACCCTGACGTGCTGCTGGAAGATATAGACGCCGCCCTGGACGATGAGAAGGCCGCGATACTCGGAAGCTTCAACGACACAGGGACAGAATACGGAAAGGATCTGACCGCCGTGGACCTGTTCGACACGCAGGCTGCGAAGACGCCCGATGCCATGGCGATCAAATACATGGATGGCGGCATGACATACGGCGAGCTAGCCGCGCGGACCGGCAGGCTGGCATGGCGGCTCAGGGATCTCGGCGTGGGGCCGGGCGACCGCGTGGCGCTCGCGGCCGGGCGCGGGATGGAGGCCATAGTCGGGATATTGGGCGTGCTGAAGGCAGGCGGGGCCTACGTGCCGGTAGATCCGGCCTACCCGCAGGCCAGGGTGAGGCATATGCTGGAGGACAGCGCCCCTAAAGCCGTGCTCGTGCACGGGGAGGGGGCGGCCCTGTTCGGCGCGGCCGATGCCCCCACAGTGGCAGACGCGGCCGATGCATCCACAGTGGCAGACGCGGCCGATGCCCCCACAGTGGCAGGCGCGGCCGCCGCTGACGCGGCAGTTTTAGCGGAAGGCGGCCTTGCGGCGCTGTGCGACGGGATGGGCACAGCGGTGCTGGACCTCGGCGACCCAAGCAGCTACGCGGACAGGGAAGGCGCGCCGCCACGGCTGGAGAAGCCGGAGGACCTCGCCTACATCATATACACCTCCGGGACGACGGGCAGGCCGAAGGGCGTCATGATAGAGCACAGGGGGATCGTGAACCTTGCGGCGAGCGTGGCGCTGAGCGCCCCAAGCGAGGGCGAAACGATGATGCAGTTCGCCAGCCTGTCATTCGACGCGGTGACATACGAACTCGTAGTCGGCCTGTTTTTCGGGGGCGCCCTGTGCCTGATAACAGAAGAGGCCGCGAAAGATCCGGAGAAGTGCGCACGTTATATGGAAGGCCATGGGGTGACGATGGCCGTGCTGCCGCCTAATTACCTGGCATTGCTGAAATACAAGGGTTTCCGCCATGTGATGACTGCTGGTTCCGAGGCGATTAGGGACAATGTAGTGGCGGCCAGTGCCGACAACATCATGTTTTCCAACGAATACGGGCCAACCGAGGTCACGGTGGCATCCACATCATGGAAATGCGCCCCAGGGGACAGGATCCCGGACATAATCCCGATAGGGCGGCCGATAGCGAACAAGAAGGTCTATATACTGGACGGCATGCGCCTGTGCGGCATAGGCATGCCGGGCGAGCTGTGCATAGGCGGCGATGGCCTTGCGCGCGGCTATCTGAACCAGCCTGAGCTGACGGCGGAGAAGTTCGTGGAGGGGCCCCACGGCGTTGGGCGCATCTACCGGAGCGGCGACCTCGCCAGGTGGCTGCCGGACGGCAATATAGAATACCTTGGGCGGATCGACAGCCAGGTGAAGGTGCGCGGCTACAGGATAGAGCTGGGCGAGATAGAGGCGGCGCTGCGCGGGCAGCCGGGCGTCAGGGACGCCATAGCCATGTTGTGGGAAGGCTCTGGCGGGGATAGGCAGATATGCGCCTACGCCGTCGCCGAGCCTGCCGCCGTCACCGAGCCTGCCGCAGGCGCCGGGCCCGCGGCATTGGAGGCGGCTGGCAGGGCTGTCGGCGCGGCCGGCGGCGAAACCGCGGCGGCCGGCGGGCGCGCCGCATTGGACACGGCGGCGCTGAGGGAGGCGCTTGCGGGCGAACTGCCGTCATACATGATCCCGGCATATATTATGGAGATAGCAAGCGTGCCGCTGACGGCCAACGGGAAGCCGGACAGGCGCGCCCTGCCGAAGCCGGAAATCCTATCAAAGCGCGAATATGTCAAGCCAAGGACGAACGCCGAAATCACCATTGTCGATGTATTCGAAAAAACATTGGGCGCAGACCACATTGGCATTGACGATGATTTCTTCGAAATGGGAGGGCATTCGCTGCGCGCAGTCATAGTGACAAACGCGATTGAGGCGCGTACAGGGATAAGGCTGCCGCTCAAAGAGGTTTTCGCCAATCCCACAGCGAGGCTATTGGCGGTAAGGCTCAGGCAAGCGAGGGGGAGCGCGTATTCCCCCATCCCCAAGGCTCCAGAGCGGAAATACTACCCGATGTCGCCCACGCAGAGGCGGCTGTTCGTGATCGACCAGATCGAGGGCGAGGGCACTGCCTACAACATGCCTATAATAATCGAATTTGATGTCGAACTCGATATTGACAGGCTCAGAAAGGCGGCCACGGCGTTGGTCAGGCGCCATGAAGCGCTCAGGACGAGCTTCAGGATGGCAAACGGGGAAGCGGTGCAGTTCATAGCGAGCGAGGACGATGCCAGGCTTGAGGTGGAATATGTCGAATACGACGAATCCGGGGAGCCCGGCGCGGCGCAGGAACGCATTGTCAAGATGGCCACTGAGGGATTCGTGCGGCCATTCGATCTGGGGACGGCGCCATTGGTGAGGATGAAGGCCATAAAGACGCGCGATGGCAAAATGAACATGGTCCTGTGCGATATGCACCATATAATTTCAGATGGCATTACAATAAACGTGCTGTTAAAGGAATTGTCGAAACTGTACAATGGGGAGACGTTCGAGCCGCTAAGGGTACAATACAAAGATTATAGCGAATGGATAAACCTAAAGGATATAAGCGCACAGAAGGCGTATTGGAAGAATGTGTTCGAGGGCGGGGCGCCGGGCCTCAATATGCCCCTGGACTATCCACGCCAGAAGATGCAGAGCCGCAACGGGGAGCGCATGAGCTCCAGCCTGAACGCAAGGCAGAAGAAGGGCATAGACGCGATAAACCGGAGAATGGGCACCACGAGCTTCATGTCATTGCTGGCGGCATTTATGATCCTGCTTCACAAGTACAGCCGCCAGAACGACATAGTCGTGGGGACGCCGATCTCAGGGCGCACACATAGGGACACGCAGTCCATGGTAGGCATGTTTGTGAATACGCTTGCACTTAGGGCGTTTCCGGAGGCGGGCAAGACGTATATAGATTTCCTGAATGAGGTAAAGGAATTATCTATCAATGCCTTTGAAAACCAGGAATATCCATTCGACGAGTTAGTGGAAGAGGTAGGCGAGAAGCGTGAATTGTCAAGGAATCCGCTATTTGACGTAATGTTTATTGTCCAGAACAATGACATGGAAAAATTTGAGGTAGGGACCGTTGAATACAAGAATATTCCGGATGTGAAGATTGAATCGAAATTTGAAATCAGCTTGGAGCTGCGGGAGAAGGAAGACGAATACAGCGTGGGGCTCGAGTATTGCAGCGATCTCTTCACTAAAGCCACAATGGAAATGTTCCTGAAGCATTACGGGGTGATCATCGATTCGATAATTGAGGATCCCGATGCGCGGATCGAGGAACTTGGGACGGCAGGCGCCGATGAGAAGGCGATGATCCTTAAGGAATTCAACGATGGCGCGGGCGCCGCCTATGACGGGGGGCTGACGCTGGTCGACCTGTTCGACGCGCAGGCGGAAAGGCGGGCCGACGCCATAGCGGTCAAATACATGGACAGCGGCATTACGTACAGGGAACTCGCCGCGCGGGCCAGTGGGCTGGCCTGGAAGCTCAGGGATCTCGGCGTAGGGCCGGGCGTGCGCGTGGCGGTGGCGGCCGGGCGCGGGATCGAAGCCGTGACGGGGATGCTGGGCGTGCTGAAGGCCGGCGGGGCCTACGTGCCGATAGATCTCAGCTACCCGCAGGCCAGGGTGAGGTATATGCTGGAGGACAGCGCCCCGAAGGCTGTGCTCGTGCACGGCGAAGGGGCGTACATATTCGGCCCCGACGGCGCGGATGCCGCAGATTCACAGGAAGGCGGCCTGGCGGCGCTGTGCGCCGGGATGGGCGCCACGCTTCTGGACCTCGGCGACCTGGGCAGCTACGCGGGCAGGGAAGGCGCGCCGCCCCGGATGGAGGGGCCGGAGGATCTTGCCTACATCATATACACATCCGGCACGACGGGCAGGCCGAAGGGCGCCATGATAGAACATAGGAATGTTGTGGGGCTGATGACGGCCGGGGCGTCCATGTTCGGCTTCAGCGAGCGCGACGTATGGACGATGTTCCACTCGTGCAGCTTTGATTTCTCCGTATGGGAGATGTACGGGGCGCTGCTCTATGGCGGCACCCTTGTGGCGGTCAGCAGGGAGACGGCGCAGGACGCGTATGCCTTCCTGGATCTTGTGGAAAGGGAGGGCGTGACGGTGCTGAACCAGGTGCCGTCGTCGTTCTACGGCCTGATGGGCGCGGGCGGCGGGGTGATGGGCAGCGTCCGCCACCTGATATTCGGGGGCGAGGCGCTGCAGCCCGCGAGGCTGGCCAGCTGGATGGCGGGCCGCCCCGGCATTGCGGTCACGAACATGTACGGGATAACGGAGACGACGGTGCACGCCACGCACAAGAGGATAGGCGCTGCGGAGACGGCGTCGGGGGCGAGCAACATAGGCAGGGCCCTGCCCACCTCGGGCGTGTACATAATAGACGGCGGGAAGCTGTGCGGGATCGGCGTGCCAGGCGAGATCTGCGTGGCGGGCGCGGGCGTGGGGAGGGGCTACCTGAACCAGCCGGGGCTGACTGCGGAGAAGTTCGTCGAGGGCCCATGCGGCATAGGGCGGATCTACAGGAGCGGGGACCTGGGGCGTTGGCTGCCGGGCGGCGAGATAGAGTACCTTGGGCGGATGGACAGCCAGGTGAAGGTGCGCGGCTACAGGATAGAGCTGGGCGAGATAGAGGAGGCATTGCGCAGGCAGCCAGGCGTAAGCGACGCTGCGGCGGTAGCGGTCAAACAGGAAAGCGGCAATGCCATATGCGCGTATGTGGTCGCGGACGGCGGCGCGGAGGCACTGCCGTCGCTGAGGGGCGCACTGGCGGCGGAGCTGCCGGCATACATGGTCCCGGCATATATAATGGCGGTAGCAAACCTGCCGCTGACGGCCAACGGGAAACTGGACCGCAGGGCATTGCCGAAACCGGCCGCGCTTGCTGGCAAGGGCGGCGCGGCGGTGCCGGAGACCGACGTGGAGCTGGCGGTGGCGCAGGCATTCGGGGAGGCGCTGGGGACAGGCCCTGTGGGCATGGGCGACAGCTTCTTCGAGCTCGGCGGGGACTCGATAAAGGCGATAAGGGCCGTGTCGATGCTGCGCGGCATGGGCTACGACATATCGGTCAAGGATATAATGCAGCTGGGGACGGCCAGGGCCGTCGCGGCCGTCGCCGTCAGGGCGGCGGACAGCGGCTACGGGCGCATGGAGGCCTGCGGCGGGGCGCCGCTGACGCCGATCCAGCGCGAGTTTTTCAGCTGGGGCCTCGAAAAACCCCAGCATTTCAACCAGTCAATAATGCTGTATATGGAGGGCGGCATGGACGGCGCCTGCGCCAGGGGCGCGGCCGCGGCCATAGCGCTGCACCATGACGCGCTGCGCGCCGTGTTCCCGATGGGCGAGGGCGGCGCCAGGAGGCAGGAGATAATGCCGCCCCGCGCGGGCGGCGGCTTCGGGTGGCACGAGAGGGACTATCGCGGCGACCCGCAGGCGGAAGCGAAGATAGAGGCCTGCTGCGCGAGGGCGCAGGCGGGCATGGACATAGAGAGGGGGCCGCTGTTCAAGGCCTGCCTGTTCCACACGGACGATGGCTCGCACCTGCTGCTGTGCGCACACCACCTGGTGGTGGACGCCGTGTCGTGGCGCATACTGGCGGGCGACATGATGCTGGCCTACAGACAGCTCAGCGAAGGGGGCAGGGCGTCCCTGCCGGCTAAGACCGCGCCATACAGGGCGTGGGCGGAGGCGCTGGAGGCATACGCGTCCGGCGGGGCCATAGAGGGCGAGGAGGCGCATTGGGCCAGGATCGCGGCCGAGGCCGCCGGCGCCGGCGCCGCAGATGCCGGGGCTGCCGGTGTGGACCATGACGGCGGCGCAGGCGAAGGGACCGCGGATGCCGGGGCTCCGGGCGGCGCAGACGTTGGGGCCGCAGGCAAGGATTCAGGAAACGCAGGTGCCGCCGGCGCCGGCACCGCGTCTGAAGATGCAGATGCTGTTGGCGCTGGGGCCGCGCCCGAAGATGCAGGGGCTGCCGGCGTGGGCCATGACGGCGGCGCAGGCGAAGGGGCCGCGGATGCCGGGGCTGCCGGCATAGGCCATGACGGCGGCGTAGGCGAAGGGGCCGCAGGCACGGAACCCGAAGGCGGCTACGGTACGGTATGGGCCGAGGCGAGCGAATGGGCCACGGGCGTGCTGGCGCACAGCGCACAGGAGGCCTTCGGGGCCAGCGCGGGCGATGCCCTGCTTGCCGCCCTGGCGCTGGCCATGCGGGCGTGGGACGGCCGCAGGCGGCTCGCCGTGGAGGCGGAAGGCCACGGCAGGGAGGACATAGGCGCGGGCCTGGCGGTGGACAGGACGGTAGGCTGGTTCACGAGCATATATCCAGCCATAGTGGAGGCGGAAGGCGGCGCGGCCGCGGCGGTGATGGCGGCCAAGGAAGCGCTCAGGGCGGCGCCGCGCGGCGGCGTGGGCTACGGCACGCTCAAGTGGATGGCAGGCAGGGGCTACGCCGGGGCAGAAGGCGCGGTGGGCTTCAACTACCTGGGCGATATAGATACCGAGGCGGGGCGGCTAGAAGGCCTCTCGCCGTCATGGCTGGGGGGCGGCGGCGACGTGGCGCCGGAGAACAGGCGGCCGCACGTGCTGGAGCTCAACTGCATGTCGGAGGGCGGGCGCATCAGGGCCTCCCTGTCCTACAGCAGAGCGCTATACAGCCAAGAGCGGGCGGAGGCGCTGGCCGCGCTGCTGCCTGAGGCGATAGAGGAGGTGGCCCGCGCCTGCGCGGCGCAGGCTGCGGAGGGGCGCGTCATGACGGGCTCGGACTACGGCGTGCCGGGCATGGGGCAGGCTGAGCTTGAGGGCATACTGGCAGACGGCCCGGTAGAAAGGATCTACGGGCTCACGCCGATGCAGGAAGGCATGCTCTACCACAAGATGTCAGGCGGGGGCGCGTCCGGCTACGTGCTGCAGACCGTTTTCCGCGCCAGCGGGAGGATAGGCATGGCGCTCGCCGAGGGGGCGCTCAGGCTGCTCGCGCTGAAACATCCGGCACTAAGGGCGAGGTTCGCCTGGTCTAGGTCCGGGAGGCCGCTGCAGGCAGTGGCCGCAGACAGGCGCATAGAGCTCGCCGAGGCCTGGCCCGCCGACGAGGCCGAGGCGCAGAGGATAAAAGGGGAAGATGTGGCCAGGGGCTTCGATCTGGAAAAAGACAGCCTGCTGAGGGTGACCGCCGTCCACATGCCGGACGGAGGGGATATGATGCTCTGGACGGCGCACCACATCATAATGGACGGGTGGTGCATATCGCTGCTGCTGAGGGACTTCCTGGGCTTCTACAGGGCACTTTCGGAGGGGGCGGAGCCAGAGGCGCTTGAAGAAGGGATAACGGAGTGGGGCAAGGGCCGGGCCGGCTACTGGGGCTACATATCGTGGCTTGAGGGGCAGGGCAGGAAGGCGGCCATGGGCTACTGGGCCAGGCTGCTGGATGGCTACGAAGAGGCAGCGGCTGTGCCGGCCGTAGGCCCCGGGGCGGACGGGCCCCGCGGCAGCGGCGAGGAGCTCTATACGATAGGCGAGGAACTCACGGCGGCCGCAGGGGCGCTGTGCGCCAGGCTGGGGGCGACGCTGAACACGGCGTTCGAGGCGGCGTTCGGGATCGTGCTGCAGAGGTGCTGCATGTCGCGCGACGTCGTATTCGGCAAGGTGGTCTCCGGCAGGGGGGCGCCGCTGGCAGGCATAGAGGAAGAGGTCGGGCTCTTCATAAACGCCGTGCCCGTGCGGGCCAAAACCGGCGAGGGGGATACAGCCGGGCAGCTGATAAGGTCGCTGCAGGCGCAGGCTATAGAGGGGCTGAGGCACGAGCACGCGCCGCTGGCCGAGGTGCAGGCGGCGAGCGCCGTAGGCAGGGGGCTCATCCAGACGATGTTCGCCTTCGAGAACTACTATGTGGACAAGGAAGGCATAGGGCAGGGGATGCCCGGCCTGGAGATAGAGGCGGATGGCTTCCGGGAGGAAGCGGAATACCCGATGTCGGTCAGCGCATACGCCGAAGGCGGGCGGGTGACGCTGCGGGCGATGTACGACCCCGAAAAGCACTGCGCGTGGGAGGCGGCGGCGCTGCTCAGGCGGATGGAGAAGGTGCTGGGGCAGATGGCGGAAAGCCCTGACATGCCGCTGGAAGATATAGATGCCGCCCTGGATGAGGAGAAGGCGGCTATACTCGGAAGCTTCAACGATACAGGGGCTGAATATGCCAGGGATCTCACGCTGGTGGACCTGTTCGACGCGCAGGCGGCGAAGGCGCCTGGCGCAATAGCGCTCAGATACAGGGGCGAACCCGCCGCGCGGTCTGGCAATGCGCAGGCCGATGGCGGCGCAGGCATTGGCGGATCGGAAGGCATAGGCGGAAGCGGGTTGGCGGCTGGCAGTGCTGCCGGCGCAGGGAGCATGACATACGGCGAGCTCGCCGCGCGGGCCGGCAGGCTGGCATGGAGGCTCAGGGATCTCGGCGTCGGGCCGGGGGATCGCGTGGCGATCGCGTCCGGGCGCGGGATGGAGGCCATAGTCGGGATATTGGGCGTGCTGAAGGCCGGCGGCGCATATGTGCCTATAGATCCGGCATACCCGCAGGCGAGGGTGATGCATATGCTGGAGGACAGCGCCCCGAAGGTTGTGCTCGTGCACGGGGAAGGGGCTGCCATATTTGGCATGAATGGCCCGGCGGGGGCCGGCGTCATGCCGGGCGGGGGCGGCAGGGCCGATGCCCCCGCAGTGGCAGGCGCGGCCGATGCCCCCGCAGCGGCAGGCGCGGCCGATGCCCCCGCAATGGCAGGCGCAGCCGATGCCTTCGCAGGGGCAGGCGCGGCCGATGCCTCCGCAGGGGCAGGCGCGGCCGATGCCTTCGCAGGGGCGGCCGCTGCGGACGCGGCAGTTTTCGCAGAAGGCGGCCTGGCGGCGCTGTGCGCCGGGATGGGCGCCGTGATGATGGACCTCGGCGACCCAAACAGCTACGCGGACAGGGAAGGCGCGCCGCCCCGGCTGGAGAAGCCGGAGGACCTCGCCTACATCATATACACCTCCGGGACGACGGGCAGGCCGAAGGGCGTCATGATAGAGCACAGGGGCGCCGTGAACCTGAGAGAGTACTTCAGGCGCTGCCAGCCCACAGGCGAGGGTGACATGGCGCTGCAATTCGCCAGCCTGGCCTTCGACGCGCATGTCGCGGAGCTGCTGCTCAGCATATTCGCTGGTGCATCCCTGCTGCTGTGCAGCATGGACTGGATCATGGACATAGAGCGCTTCAAGGATGTGTGCAGGGAGGAAGGCGTCAGCGCGTTGGTGCTGCCGCCGCATTTCCTGGGGCAGCTTGGGGCGATAGACGCAAGGATAGTCATATCGGCTGGTTCCGAGGCCATGTCCGAAAGCATAAGCGCACTAGGCGCGGGCACGTCCTACTCCAACGACTACGGGCCCACGGAGGCCACGGTGTGCGCCACGCATTGGGGCTACAGTCACGGGGATCCAGTGCCGGACCCGGTGCCCATCGGCAGGCCGATATGCAACAAGAGCGTCTACATACTGGACGGCATGCGCCTGTGCGGCATTGGCATGCCGGGCGAGCTGTGCATAGGCGGCGAGGGGCTTGCGCGCGGCTATCTGAACATGCCAAGGCTGACGGCGGAGAAGTTCGTGGAGGGGCCGCATGGCACCGGGCGCATCTACCGGAGCGGCGACCTGGCGAGATGGCTGCCGGACGGCAACATAGAGTACCTTGGGCGCATCGACGAGCAGGTGAAGGTGCGCGGCTACCGGATAGAGCTGGGCGAGATAGAGGGGGCGCTGCGCAGGCAGCCGGGCGTCGTGGACGCAGTGGCCATTGCGCGCGAATACCGGGGCGACAAAATAGTCTGCGCGTACGCCGTGGGGGATGTCGAGTCCGCCGCGCTCAAGAATGCCATGAGGGCTGAGCTGCCTGACTATATGGTGCCCGCATTTATAATGGCAATAAACAGCCTGCCGCTGACGGCCAATGGCAAGCTGGACAGGGACGCCCTGCCGGCGCCGGAGGCGGCTTCGGACGAGGCCTATGCCCCGCCGGCGACCGAGGCGGAGAAGGCCGTGGCAGGCGTGTTCGAAGAAATCTTGGGGCAAAGCCCAGTGGGGATAGACGACAGCTTCTTCGAGCTAGGGGGGGACTCGATAAAGGCGATAAGGGCCGTGTCCAGGCTGCGCGACATGGGATACGAGATAAGCGCAAGGGAGTTTATGCGCCTCGGAACGCCCAGGCTTATGGCAGCGGCGGCGGTTGAGGCGGCGGCGGACAGCGGTTACGAGAGCATGGAGGCCTGCGGCGGTGCGCCGCTGACGCCGATCCAGCACGAGTTCTTCAGCTGGGGCCTCGAAAAACCGCAGCATTTCAACCTGTCAATAATGCTGTATATAGAGGGCGGCCTGGATGGGGCCTGCGCCAGGGGCGCGGCCGCAGCCCTGGCGCTGCACCATGACACGCTGCGCGCCGTGTTCCCCTTGGGCGCTGGCGGCGCCAGGAGGCAGGAGATAATGCCGCCCCGCGCGGGCGGCGGCTTCGGGTGGCACGAGAGGGACTACAGGGGCGACCTGCAGGCTGAGGATAAGATAAGGGCGTGCTGCGCGAGGGCGCAGTCGGGCATGGACCTTGAGAGGGGCCCGCTGTTCAAGGCCTGCCTGTTCCATACGGACGGCGGCTCGCACCTGCTGCTGTGCGCGCACCACCTAGTGGTGGACGCCGTGTCGTGGCGCATGCTGGCGGGCGACATGATGCTGGCTTACAGGCAGCTCAAGGGCGGGGGCAGGGTGTCCCTGCCGGCCAAGACCGCGCCGTACAGGGCGTGGGCGGAGGCGCTGGAGGCATACGCCTCCGGCGGCGCAGTAGAGGGCGAGGAGGCACATTGGGCCAGGATCGCGGCCGAGGCCGCAGATGCAGTGGCTCCGGGCGGCGCAGGCGCAGGGGCCGCAGATGCAATGGCTCCGGGCGATGCAGGGGCCGCAGGCACGAAGCCCGAAGGCGACGCCGGCTACGGGACCGTGCGGATCGAGGCGAGCGAATGGGCCACGGGCATGCTGACGCGCGGCGCACAGGAGGCCTTCGGGGCCAGCACGGGCGATGCCCTGCTTGCCGCCCTGGCGCTGGCCATGCGGGCGTGGGACGGCCGCAGGCGGCTCGCCGTGGAGGCGGAAGGCCACGGCAGGGAGGACATCGGCGCGGGCCTTGCGGTGGACAGGACGGTGGGCTGGTTCACGAGCGTGTACCCCGCCATAGTGGAGGCTGAAGGCGGCGCAGGCGATGCCGTGATAGCGGCGAAAGAGGCGCTAAGGGCGGCGCCGCGCGGCGGCGTGGGCTATGGGGCGCTCAAGTGGCTGGCGGGCAGGGGATATGCCAAGGCGGAAGGCGCGGTAGGCTTCAACTACCTGGGCGATATGGACGCCGAGGCGGGGCAGCTTGAAGGCCTCACGCCGTCATGGCTGGGCGGCGGCGACGTGGCGCCGGAGAACCGGCCGCCGCACGCGCTTGAGATCAACGGCATGTCGGAGGGCGGCCGCGTCAGGGTTTCCCTGTCCTACAGCAGATCGATATACAGCCGGGAAGGGACGGAGGCGCTGGCCGCGCTGATGGCAGAGGCGATAGATGAGGTGGCCCGCGCCTGCGCGGCGCAGGCTGCGGAAGGGCGTGTCATGACAGGTTCGGACTACGGCGTGCCGGGCATGGGGCAGGCGGAGCTTGCGGCTATAATGGCAGACGGCCCGGTGGAAAGGATCTATGGGCTCACGCCGATGCAGGAAGGCATGCTCTACCACAAGATGTCCGGCGGGGGCGCGTCCGGCTACGTGCTGCAAACCGTTTTCCGCGCCAGCGGGAGGATAGGCATGGCGCTCACCGAGGGGGCGATCAGGCTGCTTGCGCTGAAGTACCCAGCCATAAGGGCGAGGTTCGCCTGGTCGAAGTCCGGGAAGCCTTTGCAGGCAGTGGCCGCAGACAGGCGCATAGAACTCGCCGAGGCCTGGGCCGCCGACGAGGCCGAGGCGCAGAGGATAAAAGGGGAAGACGTGGCCAGGGGCTTCGATCTGGAAAAAGACAGCCTGCTGAGGGTGACCGCCGTCCACATGCCTGACGGGACGGACCTGCTGCTCTGGACGGCGCACCATATAATGATGGACGGATGGTGCATATCGCTGCTGCTGAGGGACTTCCTAGGCTTCTACAGGGCGCTTTCGGATGGGGCGGAGCCAGGGGCGCTTGAAGAAGGGATAAAGGAGTGGGGCAAGGGCCGGGCCGGCTACTGGGGCTATATATCGTGGCTCGAAGGGCAGGGCAGGAAAACGGCCATGCGCTACTGGGCCGGGCTGCTTGAGGGCTACGAAGGGGCCGCGGCTGTGCCGGCTGTCGGGCCTGGGGCGGATGAGCCGCGCGGCAGCGGCGAGGAGTTCCACACGATAGGCGAGGGGCCGACGGCGGCCGCAGCGGCGCTGTGCGCCAGGCTGGGGGCTACGCTGAACACGGCGCTTGAGGCTGCGTTCGGGATCGTGCTGCAGAGGTGCTGCATGTCGCACGACGTCGTATTCGGCAAGGTGGTGTCCGGCAGGGGCGCGCCGCTGCCAGGCATAGAGGAAGAGGTGGGGCTCTTCATAAACACCGTGCCCGTAAGGGTCAAAACCGACGAATGCGAGACGGCTGAGCGGCTGATTAGGTCGCTGCAGACGCAGGCCATAGAGGGGCTGAGGCATGAGCACGCGCCGCTGGCCGAGGTGCAGGCGGCGAGCGCTGCGGGCAGGGGGCTCGTACAGACGATGTTCGCGTTTGAGAACTATTATGTAGACAAGGGAATTGCTGGGCAGGGGCTGCCCGGCCTGGACATAGAGGCGGAGGGGGCACGGGAAGAAGTCGACTATCCGATGTCGATCAGCGCATACGCCGAAGGCGGGCGCATAAACATGAAGGCGATATACGATCCTGAAAAGCACTGCGCGTGGGAAGCGACCGCCATGCTCAGGCGGATAGAGAAGGTGCTGGGGCAGATGGTGGAAAGCCCGGACGCGCCGCTGGAGGGGATCGACGCCGCATTGGATAGCGAGAAGGCCTTGATCCTTGGCTGGTTCAACGACTCAGGGACAGAATACAGAAAGGATCTGACCGCCGTGGATCTGTTCGACACGCAGGCGGGGAAAACGCCTGATGCCACGGCGCTCAAATACATGGATGGCGGCATGACATACGGAGAGCTTGCCGCGCGGGCCGGCAGGCTGGCATGGCGGCTCAGGGATCTCGGCGTGGGGCCGGGCGACCGCGTGGCGGTGGTGTCCGGCCGCAGGATGGAGGCCATAGTCGGGATATTGGGCGTGCTGAAGGCAGGCGGGGCCTACGTGCCGATAGATCCGGCCTACCCGCAGGCCAGGCTGAGGCATATGCTGGAGGACAGCGCCCCTAAGGCCGTGCTCGTGCACGGGGAAGGGGCGGCACTGTTCGGCCTGAACGGCGCGGCAGGGGCCAGCGCCGGCGCTATGCCGGGCGAATCTGGCGCGGATGCAGGCGGGGCGGCCGGAACGGGCAATGCGATCGCCCCCGCAGACATTGCCAATGCCGCCGCGGACGCTACGATTTTTGCAGAAGGCGGACTGGCGGCGCTGTGCGCCGGGATGGGCGCCACGCTTCTGGACCTCGGCGCCCCAAGCAGCTATGCGGACAGGGAAGGCGCGCCGCCCCGGCTGGAGAAGCCGGAGGACCTTGCCTACATCATATACACATCCGGGACGACGGGCAGGCCGAAGGGCGTCATGATAGAGCACGGGGGGATCGTGAACCTTGCGGCGCGCGCGACGCTGAACGGCCCGCGCGAGGGCGACACGATGATGCAGTTCGCCAGCATGTCATTCGACGCGGTGACATACGAACTCATAGTCGGCCTGTTTTTCGGGGGCGCTTTGTGCCTGGCCCCAGAAGAGGTCGTGAGGGATCCGGAGAAGTGCGCGCCTTATATGGAACGCCACGGCGTGACGATGGCCGTGCTGCCGCCTAATTACCTCGCATTGCTGAAATACAAGGGTTTCCGTTATGTGATGACTGCTGGTTCCGAGGCGATTAGGGACAATGTAGTGGAGGCCAATGCCAACAATGTCATATTTTCCAACGAATACGGGCCAACCGAGGCTACGGTGGGGGCTACATTATGGGAATGCGCCCCAGGGGACAGGATCCCGGACATAATACCGATAGGGCGGCCGATGGCGAACAAGAAGATCTATATCCTGGACGGCATGCGCCTGTGCGGCATAGGCGTGCCGGGCGAGCTGTGCATAGGCGGCGACGGGCTGGCCAGGGGATATATGAACCAGCCTGAGCTGACGGCGGAGAAGTTCGTGGAGGGGCCTTATGGGGTTGGGCGCATCTACCGGAGCGGCGACCTCGCCAGGTGGCTGCCGGACGGCAATATAGAGTACCTTGGGCGGATCGACAGCCAGGTGAAGGTGCGCGGCTACAGGATAGAGCTGGGCGAGATAGAGGCGGCGCTGCGCGGGCAGCCAGGCGTCAGGGACGCTGTCGCCATGGTATGGGAAGACGCCGCCGGAGACAGGCAGATATGTGCCTATGTCGTAGCCGATGACGCTGCGGCCGGCGGGGCGGTCGGCGAGGCCGCTGGATTTGAGCTGGCGGCTGGCGGGGCAGTCGGCGCAGCGGGCGGCGATGCCGCTGCGGCTGGCGGGGCAGTCGGCGCAGCGGTCGGCGATGACGCTGCGGCCGGCGGGGCAGCTGGCGCAGCGGTCGGCGATGCTGCTGTGGCTGGCGCAGCCACTGGCGATCCCGCAGCGCCCGGCGTTCTTGCGGAACCCGCCGGATCCGCCGCATTGGACATTGCGGCGCTGAAGGACACGCTTGCGGCCGAGCTGCCGGCATACATGATACCGGCGCATATCGTAGAGATAGCCAGCGTGCCGCTCACGGCCAACGGGAAGCCGGACAGGCACGCCCTGCCGAGGCCGGGGGCGCATGCCGGGCGCGGCGCCGTGCCGCTGGAGACCGAAGAGGAGAAAGCGGTGGCGGCCGCCTTTGAGGAGGTACTGGCGACGGGCGGCATAGGCGCCGAGGACAGCTTCTTCGATATGGGCGGCGATTCGATAAAGGCGATACGCGTGGCGGCGCTGCTGCGGGCCAAGGGCTACGAAGTGATGGTGAAGGACATCATGGAGCGCAGGACGGCAAGGGGCATAGCAATGGCGGCGAAGAGCCCCGCAGCAGGCGCGGAGGCAGCCCGTGGCCCCATGCCCCCGACGCCAGGGCAGCGCTGGATCCTGATGGCAGAGAGCGAAGGGCAGGGCGTGCAGGCGCGCTCGGCGGCCTTCTTCAGCGAGGGCGGCTTCGAAACAGACGCGCTCAGGGCGGCGCTGGCGGCGCTGGCGGCCCGCCATGGGGCGCTGAGGGGCACGCTGGCGGGCGGCCGCTGGCATGAGGCCCCGGAAGGGGCAGCTGCATACGGCTGGACAGAGCGCAGGTGCGGCCCGGAAGAGGCAGCTGGCGGCGCTGCCGCGCTGCTGCGCGAAGTGGAGACGCAGATAGACATAACGCAGGGCCCGGCGGCAGGGTCGGGGCTGTTCCATACAGACGGAGGGGACATCTTTGCGGTGTCCGTCCACGCTGCCGCTGCCGACAGCTGGTCGTGGCGTGTGCTGATGGAGGACATAGCTGACGGATACAGGCAGCACCTCAGGCTGGGCAGCATAAGCCTGCCGGCGGCCGGGGGGCACAGGGCCTGGGCCGAGGCGGCTGCAGCGGCCGAAGGCGCCGCCGCGAGCGGCGTGCCGGAAGCAGCCGAAGGCGGCGTGGCAGGTGGCGTGCCGGAAGCGGCCGAAGGCGGCGTGGCAGGTGGCGTGCCGGAAGAGGCGGCAGGCGCCGCAGCGGTCCCGGAAGCAGCGGCGGAATGGGGCCTGGCGCAGGCCGGCATAGCGACGGCCAGGGCCACGCTGAGCGGCAGCGAGCACAGACTGTTCGAGGAGGCCGCAGGCTATGCCGGCAGGGAAGGGCACGCATGCCTAATTGCGGCGGCCGCAGGCATGGCGGCCATGCGGCACGGGCAGGAGCCTACGGCGCCGGATATAGAAATAGAGATCGAGCGCGACTGCCGCATGGCGGGGGGCGGCCTGCCTGCGGCGCATAGGGCGGCCGGCTGCTTCACGGGGCATGCGGCGGCAGCGGCGCATGCAGGGGCCGGCGAGACCCTGAAATCCGCTGCGGCGGCGCTGGCTGAAGCGCCGGCGGCGGCAGCGCCTGGCGCAGGCGGCGCGGTGCGGGTGGCTGCCGGCTATTCCGGCGGCGTAGGCGATCTGCTGGATGGTTTCGGCGACGCCAGGCTGCTGGGCTGGCACGATATAAAAGGGCTGCCGGCAGAGGCTGCTGCGGCACTGCGCGCCTGGCCGGAAGGCGGCGGGCTGATGCTGGAGGCGTCGTGCCGTGAAGGCTTTTGCGGCGGCGCGGAGGCATTCCTGGATAGCTGCGTGGAGGCGCTGCAGGAGGCCTCGCTCGAATGCGCAGGCGAAGGCGCGGCCAGGCGTGCGCGCATGCAGAAGGATATAGAGGGGGCGCTCCGTGGGTACGGGCCCGCCCGCAGGGGCGGCGTGGCGAAGACGCGGTATAGGCCCCTGGCCGTACAGGCGGGGTTCATGGCGCAGCCCATGGACGTGATGTGCGAGGCCTATGAGCTGGGCTGCCCGGCAGGGCAGGCGGCCGAGGCTGTACGGAGCGTGGCGGCGTCGCAAGGCGCGCTGAGGACAAGGTTCAACGCGGTTATCGGCATGTTCGAGGAGCGCGGCCCCGAAGACGGGTGGCGCGTCCCCGTGATAGACATGGAAGGGAAGGGCTACAGGGCGGACGAGTTCATCAGGGCGTATTCAGAGGCCGCCAGGGCCGCAAGGCTGCTTAGGGGCGGCGGGATGCTGTCGAGGGCGGCCGTGCTGGACATGGGCGGCGGGCGCTCAATAGCCGTGCACGCGGCGCACCACTGCATATGGGACAAGGCTTCATCGGACCTGCTCGGTGAGGCGCTGCGTAGGCACGCCGCAGGGCAGGGCGGGGAGGCCGCCGCGCATTCGTATGCGGGGTACTGCCTCGGAGTGCATGCCAGGGGAAAGGCGTACAGGCCCAGCGCCGCCGAGGAAGCCGCATTCGGCAAGTACGCAGAGGCGGCGAAGGCGGCGGGCAGCGCGTGGGGCGGCGGCGCGGCCGTCGTGAGGGCCGCGCTCACGGACGCGCTGCTCCGGGAATTCTCCGAAAGGCCGATAGAGGCGGCGATGGGCTTCCTGGCGCGGCTGGAGCAAGAGGGCGGCGGGCGCCAGGGCGGGCGGCTGCCGTATTGGCTGATGCACCACGGGCGCGGGCCGCATAACAGCCAGACCATGGGGCTCATGCTAGACGTGGCGCCTGTCATATACAGCGCGGAGGGCGGCATGGAGACCGCCATGCCAGGCCTGGCATTCGCGGCCTCCGCAGACCTGGCATTCGCGGCCCCCGCAGGCCTGGCGGGCAGCGGCGCGGCTGCCGCCGGCCAGGGGCCCGCAGACACCGGGGCCTTGCCCGATCCAGACAGCATCCCAGCCGCCGAGAAGCTGGCCCTGTGGCAGCGGGCGCATCCAGGCGAGGATCTGCTGGCCATGGTGCCAGGGATAAACTATACCGGCATATACGGCGGCACCGGCGGCCTAGGCGCGTCCTCGCCCAGGCAGGTGGAGGCCATGGAGGCAGGCGGCGGCAGGTCGGCGTCGATGACGTTCAGCGTGGACGGCGGCGTGCTGGAGGCGGGCATAGTCGGGATAACGATTGACCGGGATATGCTGGACAAGGTATTGTATATGCTGGAGCGCGATATTGGCGGCCGCCAAAGTTAGGCCGCCCGGCGCACAAGCCGGCCCCGCCCCTGCGGCCGGCTTCGCCCCTGCGGCGGCCCCGCCCCTGTGGCGGCCCCGCCCCTATGGCCATCTTAGCCTGTGTGGCGGCCCCGCCCATGCAGCCAGCCCTGCCCCTGTGGCCAGCTTCGCCCCTGTGGCGGCCCCGCCCATGCGGCGGCCAGCCTTGCCCGCGCATATGCAGGCGAAATGATCAAGCCCGCCCTACGGCGGAGACGGAGACGGATGATATGTATAATGATATGTATATGGAGACAGCCACAGTAAATAAATTGGCGTGCATACCATATGCGGGCAGCTCGGCGGCCATGTACGGCCCGTTCAAAAGGGCCCTTGCCGGCATCCCGGTGCATGCGATCGATATTGCGGGGAAGGGCGGCAGGATCGCGGAGCGGCAGCACCAGACATTCGAAGAAGCGGCCCAGGACTGTGCGCGGGCGCTGCTGGGCATCGGCGATTATGCCAACACCTCGGTTTTCGGCTACAGCATGGGCGGCCTGCTGGCATACGAGGCTGCGGCGTCCATATACCGGGACTACGGGATGCTGCCCCGGAACATATTCATAGCCGCGTGCGACCCGCCGCACGTAGGCAGGGGCGGCGAGGCCTATTCGAAATACGGCGACGCGGCATTGAGCGAATACCTGCTGAAGATGGGGGGGATAGACGAAGAGCTCCTGAGCTATCCGGATTTCGCGGAATTTTTCCTGCCAATAATCCGCTACGACTTTGCCCTGCTGGAATCGTACCGATGCAGTGCCGGCCAAAGGCTCCCGGCCGCGCTCCACATACTATATTCAAGCGACGAGCGCAATATATCCGAATGGGACCGCTATTCGGCCGTAGGATGCAGCTATTCATATTTCGATGGAGGGCATTTTTTCATCAATATGTCATGCGATAATGTATGCGGCTTGCTGAAGCGGGTGATGCTCAGTGGATAGGATTTACTATTTTGACAATATGCAGGGTATCGGCGAGGGCTTCGAAAACCGCCTGTCGGCAGCATTGCCGGCGGAAGTGGCCGATAAGACGAAAAACCTGCAGCCCGCCGACAGAAGGAACACGGTCGTAGCGTACAGTCTGCTGCGCTGCGGGCTTATGGACGCGGGGCGCTATAGGGGCAGGATGGAGCTGGCATTCAGCGAAAATGGGAAGCCGCATATAGGCGGCGCCGAGGGCTTCTATTTCAATGTAAGCCATACCGCCGGGGCGGCCGCCTGCGCCGTTTCGGGCCGTGAGGTGGGCGTGGACGTGGAGCGGCACGTGGAACTGGACGGCAGGCTCGCCGATTGGGTATGCACGGCGGGCGAGAGGCGGATCCTCCAGGCTTCGGCACGCCGGAGCAGGGATTTCATCAGGCTTTGGACATTGAAAGAGAGCTATATCAAATATCTGGGCGCACCATTGTCGGAAGAGCTGCTGGGCGTAGAGTTCTCGGCCGTTATGCATATGGATGCCTTCTGCCACTTGGGCCTCGTGTTCAAGTCGGCCTGGATGGGCGAGGTGTGCCTGTCCGTCTGCGGGCATACCGGCAGCTTCGGGATCCAGGCAGTCAGCGTGGAAGAGCTGGAGCGCGCGCTGGCCGCCCAGCCGGCCTAGCGCCGCAGCCCCGCCCGCACACGCCTGAGCCGCCACACGCGCTGTCGCCCCGCCCACCCGCCACACGCGCTGTCGCCACGCACGCCCAGCCCGCGCCTGCTTCGCCGCCCGCCCGCACACGCCTGAATGGCAAAGCCCCTACATATTATTAAAGGCAATTTTGCCAAAATACTTGCGCTTACCCCATGATTATGCTAAAATTGTCTTTGCGGCTGAATTTATTATTTGTTAGAAAGGGTGGATCAGATGGCAAATATCAAATCCGCAAAGAAGAGGATCGCTGTTATCGCGAAGAAGACGGCAAGGAACAGAAGGGTTAAATCCCATCTCAAGGCAATACTCAAGAACTTCGAGACGGCTCTTGCGGAGAGCGATCTTGATACCGCGAAGGAAAAGCTTGTGTTAGCGGAAAAACGTCTGCGCCAGGCTGCGGCAAAAGGGACCATACATAAAAATGCGGCGTCCAGGAAGGTGTCAAGGATAACAAGGCGGTTCAACAAGGCTTATCAGGCGAAGTCCTGAAATCACCCGTCCAAAGGTTTGCGCATAAGTTAAATGCGCGTAAAAAAGATGGCAAGTGTCTCCCATCTTTTTTTATTATCAGCGCATGCGGGCGGGAATATAGCCGGCGCCGCCGCGCCCCGCGCCTGCGGGCGGAAACACAACCGGCGCCGCCGCGCCCCGCGCATGCGGTCGGAAACACAACCGGCGCTGCCGCGCCCAGCGCTTGCGGTCGGAAACACAACCGGCGCTGCCGCGCCCCGCGCCTGCGGGCGGAAACACAACCGGCGCCGCCGCGCCTGCCTGGCCCATACGGGCGGGAAACAACCAGCGCCGCCCCCGGCGCAACCCCTGCACAATGCGAAAGGTGGTGAACAGGGCTGTGATCAACCAGAAAAGGGTCCCATCGGGGCTTGAAGGGCTGGATAAGGTCCTCGACAATATCAGGTATGGCGACAATATAGTATGGCAGATATCAAGCATCGAAGAATATGCTTTTTTTACGCGCCCTTTTGCCGAAGAGTCGATACGGAACCAGAAAAACACGATCTACTTCCACTTCGGTAACGGGACGCCGGTGTTCGGGCCCATGAACGGGATAAGCATCGTGCCCATCGACCCGCGCGAGGGCTTTGAGGCGACGGTCATGCAGGTGCATGACGTGATCGAGCGCGCGGGCGTCGAGACCCATTATATATTCGACCCGCTGACCATGCTGCAGGCAGAGTGGGTGGCCGATTTCATGATGAGCAATTTCTTCGACGTGATAGCGCCCGACATAGTGAAATACAAGTGCGCCGCCTACCACGCCATAATACGGAACCTCCATTCTGTGGAGGCGGTGGCAAGGATACGCGACGGGGCGCAGATACTGCTTGACGTGTTCCACGAGCAGGATCAGATGTACCTGCACCCGCTGCGCGTCACTGAGCGCTACGGGTTCAGCATGTTCCTGCCGCACAACGTGAACCTGCACGACCCGAACGTCATCGAGCCGCTCACAAACGGTATAGCCGTCAGCAAATTCTATTCCACAGTGGGGGAAAGCGGCAATGTAGACAGCGAACAGCGGCTTGACAGCTGGGAGCGCTTCTTTCTCGACAAGCAGCGGGAGATGAAGAAGGCCGGGGCGGGGCCCGAAGGCGCGGACGCCGTGCTGACCAACGGCATAAGGGATCTGTGCCGCCTCGTGTTCGGCACGGACGAGCGTATGCTGGACATAGCATCGAAGAACGTAAACCTGAAGGATATACTCGCGATCAAGGCCCGCATGATAGGCGTAGGGAGCGTAGGCGGGAAGGCGACGGGCATGATACTCTCGCGCATGATCGTCGACAAGAGGCTGCCGGAGATTGCGAAACTGCTGGAGCCGCATGACTCCTTCTATATATGTTCGAACCTGTACTACACATTCCTTGTGAAGAACAGGTGCTGGGGCCTGAAGCTCAAGCAGAGGACGAAACGCGGGTATTTCACGGTGGCGGAGATACTCAAAGAGAAGATCATGGAGGGCGAGTTCACCGAGAACATACGCGAGCAGTTCAGGCGGATGCTCGAATATTACGGGCAAAGCCCCATTATCGTGCGTTCCAGCAGCCTGCTTGAGGACAGTTTCGGCAACGCCTTCGCCGGCAAATACGAGTCGGTGTTCTGCGTGAACCTGGGGACGCTTGAAGAGCGCCTGATAGCCTTCGAGGACGCGGTAAGGACGGTGTACGCCAGCACGATGGACGAGTCCGTCCTCGAATACAGGCAGCGCAGGAATCTGTCCGACAAGGACGAGCAGATGGCCCTGCTGGTGCAGCGCGTTTCGGGCTCCCTCTTCAAGGACGTATACATGCCGGCTGCGGCAGGCGTGGCGTATTCCTACAATTCCTATAGGTGGAACAAGGACATAGACCCCAAGCAGGGCATGATAAGGATCGTGATGGGGCTGGGCACCAGGGCGGTCGACAGGACGGATGGCGACTACCCGCGCATCGCCGCGCTGGACAAGCCGGATCTGCGCCCGACCAGCAGCGCCGATATCTCGAAGTACGCGCAGCACAAGGTGGACGTGCTGGAGCTGCCGACGAATTCCGTCGCGACGATAAGCATCGAGCAGGCGCAGGAGAAGATGAGCGACTGGTTCAGGGCCGTCATGATAGAGCATGACCACAGCCGGGAGCGGGAGCTCAGGGAGATCGGGCTTAACAGGCGCATAGTGTTCACCACCTGCGACAGCCTGCTGCGCCGCGAGGACTTTGTGGGGACCATGCGGAAGATTCTGACAGAAATAGAGAAAGAATACAACTACCCGGTGGATATAGAGTTCACGCTGAACTTCTCGAAGGATGGCGAATTCGTGATAAACCTCCTGCAATGCAGGCCGCTCCAGGTGGGCGGCAGCGGCATAAGGGCGGAGGCGCCGCATATACGCCGCGAAAAGACCTATTTCCTGCTGAACGGCGGCACCATGGGCGGGTCATACTACCAGCCGATAGACATCGTCGTGCGCGTCGACCCGAAGAACTATTACGAATACCCCTACCATAAAAAATCGGCCGTGGCAAGGCTCATCGGGGCGATCAACCAATATTACAAGGGCAAGGAGAAGGTCATAATGCTCCTGGTGCCCGGCCGCCTCGGCACTACATCGCCGGAGTTGGGTGTCCCGGTCAAGTTCGCGGAGATAAGCGGCGTGAGCATTGCCGGCGAAGTGGCTTACGAGGGGGCGGGCTATATGCCGGAGCTCTCGTTCGGCAGCCATTTTTTCCAGGATTTAGTAGAGACGGATGTGCTGTATGTCTCGATATTCGAGAACAAAAATACCACGGTGCACTACAATCCTGAGTTTTTGAACAACGAGCCGAACATACTGAGCGAAATACTGCACAGCGACCCTGAGGCGGAAGAGCTCGCTGACATTGTCAAGGTGAACGACACCTCGGGGCGGGGGCTCAAGATAGTGACTGACATTACGACGGGCATGACCCTCTGCGGGGACTTTTGACCGCGCCGCCTTTTGCGGGGAAACGTTTGTGGGGAAATGATAGATGAGTTTGGAATACAAGAAGGAAAATATAAGGAATTTTTGCATTATTGCCCATATAGACCATGGGAAATCGACGCTGGCCGACAGGATTATCGAGAAGACGGGGCTTGTGGCGCAGCGTGACATGAAGGAACAGTTCCTGGACAATATGGACCTTGAGAGGGAGCGCGGCATCACGATAAAGCTCCAGACGACGCGCCTGGTATACAAGGCCAAGGACGGGGAGGAGTACACGCTCAACCTCATCGACACGCCGGGGCATGTGGACTTCACCTATGAGGTCTCAAGGAGCCTGGCGGCGTGCGAGGGCGCGATCCTTGTGGTCGACGCCACGCAGGGCGTCGAGGCGCAGACCCTGGCGAACGTCTACCTGGCGATGAACGAGGACCTTGAGATATTGCCGGTGCTGAACAAGATAGACCTGGCGAGCGCCAACCCGGACGGGGCGAAGATGGAGATAGAGGAAGTCCTGGGCATTGACGCGGAAGGCGCGCCGCTGATCTCCGCCAAGGAGGGGATAGGGATCGAGGATGTGCTGGAAGCCGTCGTCGCGCGGATCCCCCCGCCCGGAGGCGAAGGGGGCGGGAAGCTGAAGGCCCTGATATTCGATTCGTATTATGACAATTTCAAGGGTGTGGTCATATACACAAGGATATTCGACGGGAGCGTCAAGAAGGGCGACACCATACGCCTCATGAATACGAAGAAGCGTTACGAGGTGACGGAGGTCGGCGTCTACGCGCCATATCCGGTGCCCAAGGGCAGCCTGTCGGCGGGCGAGGTGGGCTACATCTGCGCCGGCATCAAGCAGGTGGCGGACGCGAGGGTGGGCGACACCGTGACGCTCGACGAGGATCCCGCACTGGAGGCGCTGCCGGGATACAAGCGCGTGCAGCCGATGGTCTATTGCGGGATCTACCCTGCGGAGGGCGAAAAATATGAGAATGTGAAGGACGCGCTGGAGAAGCTGCATGTCAACGACGCGGCCTTCCAGTTCGAGCCGGAGACCTCGACGGCCCTGGGCTTCGGCTTCCGCTGCGGCTTCCTCGGCCTGCTGCACATGGAGATCATCGTGGAGAGGCTTGAGCGCGAATTCGATCTGGGGGTCATAACCACCTCGCCGAGCGTCATATACAGGGTGCTCATGAACGACGGGGCGGAGGAGTACATACAGAACCCGTCGAACCTGCCGGACCCGTCCTTCATCGACCATATAGAGGAGCCTGTCGTCAAGGCCGACGTGATGATACCCAAGGAGTACGTGGGGGCGATAATGGAGCTTTGCCAGGAGCGGCGCGGCAAGATGCTGCAGATGGAGTATATAACGGAGAACAGGGTGAACCTGCATTACGAGATGCCGCTCAACGAGGTCATATACGATTTTTTCGACGCGCTCAAGTCGCGGACCCGCGGCTACGGCTCGCTGGACTACGAGTTCATACGCTATGAACGGTCCAATATCATCAAGATGGACATACTGCTCAACAAGGATCTTGTGGACGCTTTCTCCATGATGGTGCACGAGTCGAAGGCCTATGCGCGGGGGCGCTTCGTGTGCGAGAAGCTGAAGGAGATCATACCGCGCCACCAGTTCGAGGTGCCGATCCAGGCGGCCATCGGGCAGAAGGTCATAGCGAGGGAGACCGTGGGCGCTTTCCGCAAGGACGTTACGGCGAAGTGCTATGGCGGCGACATATCGAGGAAGAAGAAGCTCCTGGAGAAACAGAAGGAAGGCAAGAAGCGCATGCGCCAGTTCGGCTCGGTGGAGGTGCCGCAGGAGGCCTTCACGGCCGTGCTGAAGTACGACGACAATAAATAGTATTGCAATGGCAATGCAGTGGATAAATGGAGGCCGGCGCGGCGAGGGCTGTGGCCGGCCGGCTGTTGTGCCGGCAGGGGCTTTGCGTGGCTGGCGGCCGCGCAGGCGGGGGCTGTGGCCGGCGCGGCGAGGGCTGTGGCCGGCCGGCTGTTGTGCCGGCAGGGGCTTTGTGTGGCTGGCGGCCGCGCCTAAGCGGCGGGAGGTGTGCGTTTGAAGTATATAATGGCATTGGATCAAGGGACGACCAGCTGCCGGACCATCATATTCGACGCGTCAGGGCAGGCCGTGAGTTCGGCCCAGAAAGAATTCGGGCAGATATACCCCAAGCCGGGTTGGGTCGAGCATGACCCCATGGCCATATGGTCCACGCAGATCGGCGTGGCGCAGGAGGCCATGCTGAAGGCCGGCCTGAGCTACCGCGATATTGCCGCGATAGGGGTCACTAACCAGAGGGAGACGACAGTCGCCTGGGACAGGAAGACCGGGGAGCCGGTATGCAACGCCATAGTATGGCAATGCCGCCGCACTTCGGACTACGCCGACAAGCTGGCCGCCCGCGGCATGGCGGGCTTTTTCAGGGAGCGCACGGGGCTCACGATAGACGCGTATTTCAGCGCGACAAAGATAAAATGGATACTTGACAACATCCCCGGCGCCAGGGCCCTCGCCCTGCACGGCGATCTGGCGTTCGGCACGGTCGAGACCTGGCTGATATGGAAGATGACCAAGGGGAGGCTGCATATCAGCGACTATTCCAACGCGTCGCGGACTATGCTGTTCAACATACACAGGCTAGAGTGGGATGAAGAGATATTGCGGGAGCTTGACATACCTGCTGGCATGCTGCCCGCGCCGGTGCCCTCGAGCTGCGAATTCGGCGCGACGGATCCGGACGTATTCGGCGGGCCCATACCGATCTGCGGGGCGGCAGGCGATCAGCAGGCGGCATTGTTCGGGCACGCCTGTTTCGATGCCGGGGAGGCCAAGAACACCTACGGCACGGGCTGCTTCATGCTGATGAATACGGGCGGGGCCCCGGTGGACTCCGTTTCCGGGCTCCTGACGACCATAGCCTGGGGCGCAGGAGGCAAGGTGGACTACGCGCTTGAGGGCTCGGTGTTCGTGGCCGGGGCCGCCATCCAATGGCTGCGCGACGAAATGAGGCTGATCGATGACTCGGCGGAATCCGAGGCGATCGCGGCGTCCGTGGCCGACACCTGCGGGGTCTACCTGGTCCCCGCATTCGTGGGGCTGGGCGCGCCGTACTGGGATCAGCGGGCGCGGGGCACGATAACAGGGATAACGCGCGGCGCCGGCAGGAAGCACATCGTAAGGGCGGCGCTGGAGGCCATAGCCTACCAGACGCATGATCTGATATCGGCTATGGAAAGGGACAGCGGCATAAGCATAAAGAGCCTAAAGGTGGATGGCGGCGCCTCCGTCAACGGCTTCCTGATGCAGTTCCAGTCGGACATAACCGGCGTCACCGTGCGGCGGCCTGCCTGCGTGGAGACCACCGCCCTGGGCGCGGCCTATCTGGCCGGGCTGGCTGCGGGGTACTGGCCGGACATGCAGGCCATAGCCAGGAACTGGCGGCTTGACGCCGAATTCTCGCCGGACATGGACGAGGGGTGCAGGCGGGGGCTGCTGGACGGATGGAAAGAAGCGGTCGCCGCGGCGTCCGGCAGCGCCGCCGGGCGGCAGGGCGCCCGCTAGGGGCGCCGCAGGCGCAGCCACGGCCATAGGCGCAGCTTGGCCGCCGCCAGCAGGCCGCCTGACCCGCACGGGCGCTGAAGCCGCCGCAACAAGCCGCCGCCGCAGCCACGGTCGCCGGCAGGCCGCCGGGCCCCATCCGGGCGCTGAAGCCGCCGCCAGCGAACCACCTTATACTGTTCTCCGACTAAAACGTGATATATTTGCGGCTGATTCACCCCCCTGCTTCGTTGCAAAGCCTCACCGAACCTTCGGGTTCGCTTGCGTTTTGCGCCTTGCAGGACGGC
>JAIRSA010000110.1 GCA_031255695.1 Eubacteriales Family XIII. Incertae Sedis bacterium
ATGAAGAAAAACAGAAGGACTATACCTCCACCTAGGCGTATCGAACTTGACTATTCCGAAAAATGGGGCAAGGATGTGGAAGAGGCCGTGAGGCTCGCCCTGCTGGATCTGAAGCTGGCGCGGGACGAGGTCAAAGTGACGGTGCTTGAAGAGCCTGTGAGGGGCTTTCTGGGGATAGGGGCCAAGCTTGCGAAGGTCAGGGTAGAGAAAAAGGACGAGGAAGACGCCCCAGCCCCCGAAAAGGCCGCAGGCGCTGGCTATGGCGCCACGGGCGCGGAAAAGGCCGTGCGCGCCGATAGCGTCGCCGCAGAGGCCGGGAGCGCAGTAGGGGCAGCCGCAGATGCAAACGCGGGCCCTGTAGCCGGCGACGACGGCGCCCCATCAAAGCATAAGGTAAGGGATCTCCGCAAGAAGAAGCCGGCCGAGGGCGCTGCTGGGGCAGAGAAGGGCACGGCTGGAGAGCGGAGGCCGGACAGGCCGGACAGGCAGAGGCCGGGCAGGAGGGAACGCGAGCCCCGCAGGGGGGAGAGGCGCGAACCCGGACGTAGGGAAGACAGCAGGCGGGGCGGCGAAAGGTCCGGCGGAGACCGGTTCGGCAGCGAAAGGCCCAGCGGGGATAGGTTTGGCAGCGAAAGGCCCAGCGGTGGCGAGAGGGGCCGGGGAGGCTCAGCCGAGGGGCGCAGGCGCCCTTCGGAGGAATATGACCTGCCGGACTATACGGAAGGCATGGTCAGCGGTGACAGGCCGGAAGGCCTGGTGCCAGTGGCCGAAGGCAACGAGGCCGAGATGTTTTTCAGGGAGCTCGTCACGAAGATGGGCCTGGATCTGGAGATAAAGGCCTTCGAAAACGGCGAGTGCGTGTACATAGAGGTCAGCGGCAAGGATTCACGGACCGTCATCGGCAAGCGCGGTCAGACGCTGGACGCGATCCAGTACCTCACAAATCTGGTGATGAACAAAAGGCAGGAGAAGTACATCCGCGTCATCGTCGATGTCGAGGGCTACAGATCGAGGAGGGAGAAGACCCTTGAGCTGCTTGCGGCCAAACTCGCGAAGAAGGTCGAGAAGACCGGGCGCAATGTGAAGCTTGAACCTATGAACCCCTATGAGCGCAAGGTCATACACGCGACGCTGCAGTCGAATAGCTATGTGACGACCAGGAGCGAGGGCGACGAGCCCTATAGAAGGGTCATTATAGAGAAGAAATGAGCAGGCTGGACGATACGGTCGCCGCGATTTCCACGCCGCCGGGAGAAGGCGGCATAGGGATAATAAGGATCAGCGGCAGCGAGAGCAAAGCGGTGCTCTCGAAGATCTTCAGGGAAGGGCGGCGTACCGGCGGCGGGGGCGGAAGCCTTGACAGCGGCGCGGTCGATGGCGGCGAGGGCTTTGACAGCAGCGCAGTCGATGGAGGCGGAGGCCGCAGCCTTGGCGAAAGCCGTGGCGGCGGAAAACCCGGCGGCAGCGCGGACGCTGGCGGCGGGGGCCTTGACGGCCACGCAGGGCGCTTTGAGGACAGGCATATGCGCTATGGCCATGTCGTCGCGCAGGACGGGGCGGTCATTGACGAGGCATTTGCGGTGTTTATGGAGAAGCCGCGCACGTACACAGGCGAGGACGTGGCCGAAATCCATTGCCATGGAAGCATATTGGCCCTGCGCAGGGCGCTTGCAAGGATATTCGCCGAGGGCGTGAGGCCCGCCGAGCCCGGAGAGTTCACCAAGCGGGCCTTCCTGAACGGGCGGCTCGACCTGGCGCAGGCAGAGGCCGTCATAGATCTCATAAAAGCGAAAACAGAAAAATCTTTTGACGCGGCCATCCAACAGTTGGATGGCTCGCTTTCAATGTGCATAAAATCGCTGCGCACGGAGCTCACGGGCCTGCTGGCCGATATTGCCGCCGATCTGGACTATCCAGAGGAGGACGAGGCGCAGATCGACAGGGCCCTGCTGGGCGAAAGCCTGGAGGCCGTGCGCAGGCAGCTGGAGGGGCTGGCGGGCAGCGCACAGTCCGGCAAGATACTGCGGGAGGGGCTCAAGGCCGTCATCTGCGGCAAGCCCAATGTAGGCAAATCATCGCTGATGAACGCATTGCTGGGCGAGCAGCGCGTGATCGTGGCCGACACGCCGGGCACGACCCGCGACATAATAGAGGACGGCGCCAATATCGACGGGGTATATGTGAGGTTTTTCGACACGGCCGGCATACGCCAGACGGAGGACGACGTAGAGCAGATCGGGATAGACAGGAGCAAGGGCGCCTTCAACAGCAGCGATCTGGTGCTGCTCGTGCTGGACAGCTCGGCGCCGCTCGACGGCGAAGACCTGGAGATAATGCGCCATGTGGGCGGGCGGCCCGCCATAGCGCTGATGAATAAGTCGGATCTGCCCGTCAGGATGGCGCCTGGCGACGTGGCTGCGGCGCTGCCTGGGGCGGCCATCATCCCGGCCTCCGTGAAGAACGGGGACGGCATAGGGCGGCTCAAGCAGGAAATAAGCGGGCTTGTGTACCAAGGCAGGGCTACACAGGGGGGCAGCGCGGCGCTCACGAATGCGCGGCAGGAGGATGCGGCCAGGCGCGCACTGGCGGAGATGGACGACGCCTTGGCGGCCTTCCGCTCCGGAGAGACGCTGGACCTCGTGGAAATACCGATAAGGGCCGCATGGGAGTTTTTGGGCGAGATCACAGGGGAGTCCGCAGCCGAGGATATCATAGAACGCGTTTTCGAAAAGTTCTGCCTGGGAAAGTGAGAGATATATGCAGCATTACAATATGGGCAGTTACGACGTGGCCGTCATCGGCGCGGGGCACGCAGGGTGCGAGGCGGGGCTGGCGGCAGCCCGCATGGGCATGAAGACGCTCGTGCTCTCGATACAGCTTGAAGCCGTGGCGCTGATGGCCTGCAACCCGTCAATAGGAGGGGCAGGGAAGGGGCAGCTCGTCAGGGAGATAGACGCGCTGGGCGGTGAGATGGGCCTGATCATTGACAGGACGTTCATCCAGAGCCGCATGCTCAACCGCGCCAAGGGGCCGGCGGTGCATTCCCCGCGCGCCCAGGCGGACAAGGCGCGCTACCATGCCGAGATGAAGCATGCGCTGGAGATGCAGCCGGGCCTTGATCTGAAGCAGGGCGAGGCGGTGGACATCATCGTGGAGGATGGGGCCGTGCGCGGCGTCGTGCTCAGGACAGGCGCCGTATACAGCGCCAAAGCCGTGATAATAGCGACAGGCACCTTCCTCGGCGGCCGGGTATTTATAGGCGAAAGCTCGTATGAAAGCGGCCCGGGGGGGCTGGCGCCGGCTGCCGCCCTTTCTTCGGCCCTGGAAGGCCACGGGATCAGGCTCCGCAGGTTCAAGACAGGCACCCCGGCGCGCGCGCTCGCGCAGAGCCTGCACTTCGACAGGATGCAGGAGCAGCTGGGGGACGAGCGCACTACGCCTTTTTCCTTTATGAACGACGAGATCGGGCCAAACACTGCAAGCTGCTGGCTGACATATACCAATGAGGGGACGCACGCCATCATAATGCGCAACCTCGCCAGATCGTCACTGTACAGCGGCATGATCAAAGGCCGCGGCCCGCGCTACTGCCCCTCGATAGAGGACAAGGTAAACAGGTTCGCGGACAAGGACAGGCATCAGATCTTCATAGAGCCGGAAGGGCTTTCGACGGATGAGGTATATATACAGGGCATGTCCACGAGCATGCCAGAGGATGTCCAGCATGAATTCTACCGCTCTATAAGGGGGCTCGAAGACGCCGTGTTCGCGCGGCCGGGCTATTCCATCGAGTACGACTGCATAGATCCCTTGGCGCTTAAATCGACATTAGAGTATAAATATATAAATAATCTATTTTGCGCGGGGCAATTCAATGGCACTTCGGGATATGAGGAGGCTGCCGCCCAAGGGCTGATGGCTGGGATCAACGCGGCCCTGAAGCTGAGTGGCCGTGCGCCGTTCATACTGGGGCGCGACGAGGCCTATATAGGCGTCATGATAGACGACCTCGTCACCAAGGGCGCTTCGGAGCCTTACCGGATCATGACATCGAGGGCCGAGTACAGGCTTGTGCTTAGGCAGGACAACGCCCACCTGCGCCTTACGGAGAAGGGCTGGGCCATCGGCCTGGCCAGCCAGCAGAGGCACGATAGGTATTTGGCGGCAAAACGCGAGATCGAAGCTGAGCTTGACAGGCTCGCAAAGACAAAGCCTGAGCTTGGGGAGGCGAACGCATTTCTGTGCGGCCTAGGCGCCGCGCCGCTCCAAAAGCGGGCCTCGCTCGCCGAAATCCTCCGGCGCCCAGAGGTGGGCTATGAAGGGATGGCTGCGATCGATCCAGGGCGGCCGGACATATCCAGGCATTCGAAGGCGCAGGCGGAGATACAGATCAAATATGCTGGCTATATCGCCAAGCAGCAGGCGCAGATAGAGCGCTTCAAGAAGACAGAGGAGATGAAGATCCCTGCGGGCATCGATTACGCGCAGCTCGACGGGATAAGGATAGAGGCGAGGGAGAAGCTTTCCGCCGTGCGGCCAGGCTCGATCGGCCAGGCGAGCAGGGTGGCAGGCGTAAACCCGGCAGATATCAACGTCCTCATGATACACCTGGCGAAGATGCAAGGCATGAAGGCTGATGGCGGCCCACATGCCGCAAACAGCAGCGGCGCTGCCATCGCTGCGGGCGGCATAGGGGAGGTGCCCGGCGGAACGGCCGTGTCGGGTGGCGGCGGGCTGGCTGTGCCTGCCGGCAGCGAGATTGCTGTGTCTGCCGCCAGCGGAGCGGCTGGCGGAATCGGTGCCGATGCCGGATCGGCAGGATCAGGGGTTGTGCCTAGCAGCCCGCCAGCTAAGAGCGGCATGGGGGACACGTCTGGCAGGCCGGATGGCGGCGGGCTGGCTGTGCCTGCCGGCAGCAGGGCGGACGATGTATTGGCGCAGGGGATTGCGGATCTGGGGATCGCCTGTGGGCGGGCGCAGACGGAAAAACTCCTCGCCTATATGGAGCAGGTGCTGGAGCTCAACCGCCATTTGAACCTCACCTCCATCACAGACAGAGCGCAGTTCATAATAAAGCACATACTCGACTCGCTTGCATGCTGCAACTGGCCAGAGATCAAAGAAGCTGAAAGGGTGGTAGATATAGGCACCGGCGCAGGCTTTCCCGGAGTGCCGCTGGCCATACTCATGCCCCAAAAATCCTTCATATTGGTGGATTCTTTGGGGAAACGGCTGAATGCGATCAACGGGTTTATAGAATATATAAATATAGATAATGTATTTACAAAGCATGGGAGGGCGGAATCCCTGGCCCATCAGGCGGATTTCCGAGAGCGCTTTGATGTATGCCTTTCACGCGCAGTTTCGGAGTTGCCTGTGCTGGCCGAATATTGCCTGCCATTCATAAAGCCGGGTGGTTGGCTGTATGCATACAAGGGCGAGGCTGCATCCCAGGAAATGCCAAAAGCGGAATACGCCATAAATCTTTTGGGTGGGCAGCTGGCCGGCATAAGAGATTCTGGACTTAAGAAGTATGGCATAGAGCATAAGATCGTGATTGTAGAAAAAACCGGTCCCACCCCGGCCAGATATCCCCGGCAGGCCGGAAAGCCGGAGAAGGCCCCGCTAGGTACAGTAAAAAAATAATGGTTACGCGACGGTGGGAAGGGAAGGGCGTCGTCCCCAATACTATCTGCCGGCCAATAGCGTTCTCCGATTAAAACCATCGCGGAGATCCTGGCTGTGTTTCAGTTGGAGTACAGTATGAGGCACGGTCAAGCGATAGTGCATAAGCAATATTTATTTTTAATATTTGCGTGAAAACAGAAGCCCTATTTTTGCTGATATCAAAAGAAACTCGCCCGTGACGATGTACGGGTCAAAATGAACAGAAAACCCGCCTACGGGGCGATTTTGGGCTTCAAAACGAATTGGGCATAAAAGGAAATAAATCACACGGTCTTCTAGAGAAGCCCTAGACTATCCATCCATAAATTACCATTCAGAAGTCCGAACGAAGGAGAAATATGCCATCCGTCGCGGCGCAATCGATCCCCGATGAACTATTTAACAAAATTTCAAATATAAGAAATTAATGGGTGATAATACTACTTAATTTGGCGTTATAGTTCACGCATACGGGGGGCGGGACGCAAACTCGGCGAGGATTTCAACGGCACAAGAGACATAGCCCACGTATACGGGGGCGGGACGGCGGCCACGCATCCGCTTCCGTCGCTAATCGGGCATTTCCTGCGGCCCTGCTCGCAGACTTTGGGAGCTTGCTCAAACTCGCTTCGCTCAAACAGTGAGCCAAGTTCACCAAAGTCTTAGGAGCCACATGAAAATAAAGTTTACAAGCCAAATGCAAAGGTTGTTTCGTGCGGCGACTTAGCTCACAAAGCCGGGAAATACAACCGATTCGCTCCAAGTCACTACAGCGTGGCCGCC